>JAURFB010000095.1 GCA_030827165.1 Marivivens sp. | reverse complement strand
AGATCGGCTTCCGACAGCGAAGCCGGGTTGGCGGCGGCGATGTGCATGGCGACCTGACGGGCAAAGCCTTCGTCCGAGCCCGAGAAACCGACGAGAACGCCGATCTTGCCCATGCCTTCAGCGGCCGCGTTATGGACATAGGTCACAACACCATCGGCGTTGATCGCGGCCATGCGGCGAACCGACATGTTCTCGCCAATCACGGCGACGGCTTCGGTCACAACGGTTTCGACAGTCTTGCCGTTCATCGCGGCAGCTTTCAGAGCCTCGGAGCTGTCGACGCCAAGCGCAACAGCGGCAATGCCCGACACCATTTTCTGAAAGTCGGCATTCTTGGCAACGAAGTCGGTTTCCGAGTTGACCTCGACGGCAACGCCTTTGCCGCCGTTCACGGCGACGGCCACGAGGCCCTCAGCGGCAGTGCGGCCGGATTTCTTGGCAGCTTTGGCAAGGCCCTTGGTGCGCAGCCAGTCGACGGCGGCGTCCATGTCGCCATTGGTTTCGGTGAGCGCCTTCTTGGCGTCCATCATGCCCGCGCCGGTCGACTCGCGGAGTTCTTTCACCATCGATGCGGTGATCGTCATCATGCGTCTCCTTGATAGAGGTGGCCGGACGGGCCCTGCCCGTCCGGTTGAAGGTGTGCGAAGCGGCGCGGATTATTCCGAGACGGCCTCTTCGGCAATCTCTTCCATCGCGCCGAGATCCACGCCGGCCTTGGCCAGCTGGGTCGACATACCGTCGAGCGCGGCACGGGCGGCCAGATCACAGTAAAGGGCGATGGCGCGCGACGCGTCGTCGTTGCCGGGGATCACATAATCGACGCCAGCCGGCGAGCAGTTGGTATCGACAACGGCGACAACCGGGATGCCGAGCTTGTTGGCTTCGAGGATGGCAAGGTCTTCCTTGTTCACGTCGATGACGAACAGAAGATCCGGAACGCCGCCCATCTCGCGGATACCGCCCAGCGAAGCCTGAAGTTTGGCCTGCTCGCGCTCCATGCCGAGGCGCTCTTTCTTGGTCAGGCCTTCAAAGCCCTGAGCGGTGGCCTCGTCGATCGCCTTGAGGCGGTTGATCGACTGCGAAACGGTCTGCCAGTTGGTCAGCGTGCCGCCGAGCCAGCGGTGGTTCATGTAGAACTGGGCCGACTTTTCGGCGGCTTCGGCGATGCCCTTCTGGGCCTGACGCTTGGTGCCGACAAAAAGGATGCGGCCGCCCTTGGCGACGGTTTCGCGAATGACGTTGAGCGCGGCGTCGAGCATCGGCACGGTCTGGGTCAGATCGAGGATGTGGATGCCGTTGCGGCTGCCATAGATGTATTGCTGCATCTTCGGGTTCCAGCGCTGGGTCTGGTGGCCGAAGTGAACGCCAGCCTCAAGCAGCTGACGCATGGAGAACTCGGGAAGAGCCATGTCCTATTCCTTTCCGGTTTAGCCTCGGCGGGGGATCAGGCTTTCGCCCAACCGGTGGATGATATGGGATGTCTCCCCATAGCACCCGCCCCCGCCTGCGGGATTAAGTAGCGGTCCTATAGCGGCGGCTTTGGCGGGGTGCAAGCCCCCTTCCCGCCCATGCTGATGCTTGCAGCGCACGCGGCTTTGCGGCAACAAGCCTGCATGAGCAATTCGCCAGACATTCTCTGCATCGGTTCCGTCCTTTGGGATGTGATCGGGCGCGCTTCGGTTCATATGCAGGTCGGAACGGATGTTCCGGGCCGGATCACCCGCCTTCCCGGCGGCGTTGCGATGAACATCGCCATGACGCTTCGTCGCTTTGGTTTGACGCCCGCGATCCTGACCGCGATTGGCCGCGATGCCGAGGGAGAAGAACTAATCGCCGAAGCGGCGCGGATGGGGCTTGTCTGTGATTACGCCTACCGTTCCGATGATCTTCCGACCGACGTCTATATGGCGGTCGAGGGGGCGAACGGGCTGATTGCCGCGATTGCCGATGCCCATTCGCTGGAAGCAGCGGGCGACCGTATCCTGACGCCCTTGTCGGATGGTCGTCTGGGGAGCCTCGCCGCCCCCTATCGCGGTCTTGTGGCGCTGGATGGCAACCTGACGACCGACCTTCTGCATCAGTTTGCCCGCTCACCGCTCTTTGCACGCGCCGATCTGAGGGTCGCGCCCGCCAGCCCCGGCAAAGCCGAACGCCTGCTGGCGTTGATGGATCACCCGACGGCGACGCTTTACGTCAACCTTGAGGAAGCCAGCCGTCTCTGCCAGTCGCATTTCAGCGATTCCGCCAGTGCGGCGCAGGGGATGATCGCCCGCGGCGCGCATCGCGTTCTTGTTACGGACGGCGGCCGCGCTGCGAGCGAGGCAACGGGCGCAAGCGTCATCACTCTGGCGCCGCCCAAGGTTCTTGTCACCCGCGTCACCGGCGCCGGCGATACCTTCATGGCCGCCCATATCGTCGCAGAGGCGCGCGGCGCAGATCGCGAGCAGGCGCTCTTCCAAGCCCTCGATGCCGCGGCAACTTATGTTTCTGGTGAGGTTCCGAAGTGATCGACATCCATTACTGCGACGAAGTTGCCGAAGCCCGCGCCAAGGGTGCGCCTGTCGTTGCCCTCGAAAGCACGATCATCACCCACGGAATGCCCTTTCCTCAGAACGTCGAGACCGCGCGGCGGGTCGAGCAGGCTGTTCGCGCCGGTGGCGCGACGCCGGCGACCATCGCGGTGATCGCCGAGCGGCTTCATGTTGGCCTGAGTGATCCGCAGCTTCTGGCGCTCGGTCAGGCGCAAGGCGTGATGAAACTCTCCCGCGCCGATATTGCCGCCTGCCTGGCCTTGGGTAAAACCGGTGCCACGACCGTCGCCGCAACGATGATCGCCGCGCGTCTGGCCGGGATCGAGGTTTTTGCGACCGGCGGCATCGGCGGCGTGCATCGCGGCGCGGAGACGAGCTTTGACATCTCGGCCGACCTGCACGAGCTTGCCCAAACCCCTGTCACGGTCATCGCCGCTGGCGCCAAGGCGATCCTTGATCTGCCTAAAACGCTTGAGGTTCTCGAAACGCTCGGCGTGCCCGTCATTGCCGTCGGTCAGGACGAGCTGCCGGCCTTCTGGTCGCGCCAGTCGGGCCTCAAGGCGCCGCTGCGGATGGACAGCCCCGCCGAGATCGCCGCTGCCCACCGGATACGCGCCGCGCTCGGGCTGCCCGGCGGCCAGCTTGTCGCTTGCCCGATCCCGGCCGAGGCAGAAATCCCCGCTGACGTCCTCGCGCCGCATATCGCCAAGGCCCTTGCCGAGGCCGACGCGCAAGGCATCGCCGCCAAGGCCGTGACACCCTTCCTTCTTCAACGCATCTTCGAACTCACCAATGGCGCGAGCCTTGAGGCCAATATCGCGCTTGTATTGAACAACGCTCGGATCGGGGCACAGATCGCCGCCGAACTGGCCAAGCCGTGATCGCCGTGCCCTTGGAAATCCCAAGTCGCCCGAGTATTTTGCCAGTGACGTCCCAAGCGAGGCCCAAGTGAGCAGACCTGACCACCACGACGATCCGACCCCCCGTCGCCGCAGCGGCATCCTGACGGCGTTCCGCAACAACTTTCTCGCCGGTCTCGTCGTCATTGCCCCGATCGGCCTGACCTTCTGGCTGGTGACCACCGTCCTTGGCTGGGTTGACGGCGTCGTCTGGCCCTTCATCCCGCAGGCCTATCACCCGCAAGAACTCGTCAACCGGTTTCTGGGCCGCGAAGGCGCCGATACGGTTGTGATCAACGTGCGTGGCGCGGGGGTGATCCTGTTCCTGATCTTCACGGTTCTGGTGGGTTGGATCGCCAAGGGCCTCATTGGCCGCAGTTTCATTCGTTGGGGTGAAGGCCTGGTCGACCGGATGCCGATCATCCGCTCTGTCTATAATGGCGTCAAACAAATCGCCGAGACGGTCTTTTCCCAATCCGAAGCCTCGTTCGATCGCGCCTGTCTTGTCGAATACCCCCGGCCGGGCCTCTGGGCCGTGGCCTTCGTCTCGACCAGCGCCAAAGGCGAGATCGCCCAGAAGATCCCGCGCGAAGACGAACTCTTGACGGTCTTTCTGCCCACCACGCCCAATCCGACTTCGGGGTTCCTGCTTTTCGTGCCAAAGGCCGACGTCCTGCCGCTCGACATGAGCGTCGAGGACGCCGCCAAGCTTGTGATCTCGGCCGGCCTTGTCTATCCGGCCGACAAGAAGGCCGCCAAGACCAAAGCAAAAGCGGCCGCCAAGGCCGCGAGGGAAGAATGATCCCGGCGCTCACCGGCTTTTTCACCGGCTTTTCCATCATCCTCGCGATCGGCGCGCAAAACGCCTTTGTCCTGCGCCAAGGGCTTCTGCGCGCCCATGTCTTTTGGCTCTGCCTTCTGTGCGCGGCGTCGGACGCGATCCTGATCGTGATCGGGGTTGCAGGCTTTGGTGCCTTCGTCGCCGCACTCCCTTGGCTGCCGCGTGCGATGAGCCTCGCGGGGGCGGTTTTTCTGATTGTCTATGGCGCGCTTCGTTTCCGCGCCGCCTTCCACGGCGGCGAGAGCCTCAAGGCTGGCGCCTCGCAGCCAACCCTCGCCAAGGTGCTCCTCGCGGGCGCCGCCTTCACCTGGCTCAACCCCCATGTCTATCTCGATACGCTCGGCATCGTTGGCGCCGTCTCGACCGGCTATCCCGCCGCGGCCGACAAGATCGCCTTTGCCATCGGCGCCGCCTCCGCCTCGTTCATCTTCTTCTTTTCGCTCGGCTACGGAGCCCGCTTGCTGGCGCCACTCCTGAAGAAGTCACGGGCCTGGCAGATCATCGAAATCGTCATCGGCGCGACGATGTGGATCATCGCCCTCGGTCTGCTCCTCGCGGCCTAAAGCGCGGTCCAGCCACCATCGACGCTGATCGTCGTGCCGGTGATCTGCGCTGCCGCCTCCGAGCAAAGAAAGACGGTCGTGCCGCCAAGCTGTTCCACGGTGGCGAATTGCTTTGATGGCTGCCGCGTCAGCATCACCTCGCGGATCACCGTCTCGCGGTCCATGCCATGGACTTTCATCTGATCGGGAATCTGCGCCTCGACCAGCGGCGTCAGAACATAGCCGGGGCAAATGGCGTTGCAGGTGATCGCCTCCTCTGCCGTTTCCAGTGCCACAGTCTTGGTCAGACCGACAACCCCGTGCTTGGCAGCAATATAGGCAGATTTGAAGGGCGACGCCGTCAGCCCGTGCGCAGAGGCGATATTGACGATCCGACCCCAGCCCGCCTTGCGCATCATCGGCAGGGCAACGGCAGTCGTATGAAAGGCCGAAGAGAGGTTGATGGCGATGATCGCATCCCACTTGTCGACAGGAAACTCATCGATAGGCGCCACGTGCTGGATCCCCGCATTGTTGACGAGAATATCGCAGGCCCCGGCAGATGCGACGAGCGCCCGCGCGTCTTCAGGCTTCGACAGATCCGCCCGGATATAGCGAGCCGTGACCCCGAAATCCGCCCCGAGCGATGCCGCCAGAGCATGATCCTCGGGCCGGTCGGTGAACGAGTTGAGGACAACGTCGGCCCCTTCCGCCGCCAGAGCCCGCGCGACTCCAAGCCCGATTCCCGAATTCGATCCGGTCACAACGGCCGTTTTCCCAATAAGCGACATGATCCACCTCTTACGCCTCGTTTCGGCGCAAGACTGTCATGCTGCAAGTGCGAAGAAAATGGCCGATCCCGCCCGGACAGAAAAAAACGCCGGCACGAGGCCGGCGTTGAGTTATTGAGGCAGGTTTCATACAGGCAAGAAACCTATCGAGCAGTGACCCCTTTATAAGCAATCTCCTGCGCAGGTCCAACACAAAAATTTATGTTCCACTGCGGGCGCTTGCGGGCCATTCTTTCAACGCAGCAAGGGCCGCCGGGATTGTCTCCAATGTGAAACCAGAGTTTTTCACCGCCCGCTTGCGCCAGCACTAGCCTTGCCAGCAAGGGCTGCCACTCTATCTTGTAAAGGCTCAAGCGGCCCGATCTCCGGTCCGCCAGGTCTCTCGTCAGCCCCCTTCACAACCGGAGGTGGCGCCGCGGCCAGGGCGATCCTCCTCCCTTCGTTCCGGGGTCGCTTCGGGCGCGAATCGATTCCCGTCGTCTGAAAGATTGCGTCCAAAGCCCGTCTGGACTAATTCCTAGACATGACCGGACCCAGCCGGCCAGACAGGCAACGGAATCCAGACAGATGAAACTGATAACTCTTCTACTCTGCGCCGCGATGACACTTGCCGGCTGCAACACCATTGCAGGCCTCGGCGAAGATGTTGCCGACGGCGCCCGCACGTTTCAGACCTGGTTCTGAGGCGCCCGCTTCTTTTGGCCTCAAATACTTCGGGGGAGGCCGCGCAGCGGACGGGGGCAGAGCCCCCTAGAGAAACGAGGTAACCCAGAGGATCGTCGCGTCCTCGGCGCTCGTCGAAATCACGTTATGCCCCATGGCCGCGTCGTAATAGGCGCTGTCGCCGCGCTTCATGTCGACCGGCTCATAAAATTCGGTGAACAGTCGCACGGTGCCGGT
>JAURFB010000074.1 GCA_030827165.1 Marivivens sp. | reverse complement strand
ATCTTGCTTTCGTTCAGAAATTTGGCGCTCTTTCTGCCAATATCGCGCGCATTCAGATCGAGATCCCGCACTGAGGTTCACCACTTCGGCGCGGCTGCACTGCAAAAATAAAACCAACGCTAATCGGACCCATGGGAGGACCCAAGATGACCCACTTGACCAAAGTCACGCTTACCCGTCGTAGCCTGCTAATGGCATCGACGGCGGCCCTGTTTGTAGGGCCCTTGTTCGCGCGCGCTACCAACGCACAAGCGCGCTCGGGCGGCACGCTCAAGATCGGCCGCCCGGCCGACGTTTCGTCAATGAACATCTTCACACACGCCACGGTCGAGGACGAGATCGTCCACCCCATGGTCTATGATACGCTCCTCTATGGCGCGCGCAACGAACTGGGATACGAGCCGGGTCTTGCCGAAAGCTGGACCTTCGACGCGGCGACCAACACCTATGCCTTTACCCTGCGCGAAAACGCCAAGTTCGCCGACGGCTCGCCCCTGACGGCGGCCGACGTGGTCTTCTCGATCAACGAATCGAAAGAGAAATCGACCAACTACAAGGGCCTGATCGCGGGCATCGCGTCGCTGGGCGCGACCGACGCACGCACCGTCTCGGTGACGCTGGCGGGGACCGACAACCTGTTCCTGTCGGGTCTGCTGTGGGTCTACATCGTGCCCGAAAACTACGGCGGCATGACCGACGAAGCCTTCTTCGCGACCCCGAACGCTTCGGGTCCGTTCACGCTGACCGAGTGGACGCCAGGTTCGTCGATGACGTTGACCAAAAACCCGAACTACTGGAATGCCGCCGAGACCCATCTCGACGCGGTAGAAATGCGGATGATCCAGGGCGACAACGAACGTCTGGCCGCTTTCCAGTCGGGTGACATTGATCTTTACGAAAACGTCCGCTTCGACTTCCTCGACCAGTTGCCCGAGGCCAATCGCCACGTCGTCAACCCGACAGCGCGCACGATGCTGATGTATACTAACAACTACCGCGCGCCATTCGACAACATCGACGCACGCCGTGCCCTGTCTCTGGCCATCGACAGGTCGGCCATCGCCGAGGCGCTGTGGCCGGGTCTTTCGACCCCGGTGCAGGGCTTGCTGATGCCGGGTACCGCCGACACCGTGCCCGCGACCAGTGGCACGTGGGACTATGATCCCGCTGCCGCAGTAGCGGCCCTTGCGGCATCGCCCACGCCTGGCGCAACCATCCGTCTCAGCGCGGCCTACATCCGCGCCGTGGACGAAGTACTTGTGCAGGCTGTGCAGTCTCAGCTGGAAGCGGCAGGTTTCATTGTCGAACTGAACGTCTCGGACTTCAACACGATCCTGGGCCAGGTGCTGGGCAACGACTTCGACGTCTGGCTGATCGGCAACACGACCTTCGGGACGACCGCGGCCGAGATGTTTAACTTCTACGCCTCGGCCTTTGGCCCGCTGGGTGGCTGGAACCTCGAAGAAATCGGCGCGCAACTGGCCGAATACCGCACGGCGCCGGATGCGGCCGGTCGGCAGGAAGCGGTGCGCAAGTTCGAGAACCTGATGCGCGAGACTTATTCTGCCTCACCCATCGGCCACCCGGCGACGGTGTTCGGTGTTGCCAACGGAGTCATGGGCCTGGAGACGCTGGTGACCACCGCTTATCGTCTGGACAAGATCTGGCTCGACCGCTGATCGACGATCGATGAACAGGTCGCGGGCCGATAGCGTTCGGCCCGCGCCCCCCCGCCCTCCGGAGACCTGCGCATGGACCGCGGCCGCTTCATCATCAGACGCTTGCTGCAAACGATCCCTCTGCTGGCAGGCATAATGCTGCTGGTGCTGTTACTGCTGCACGTCGTCCCCGGCGATCCGGCCCGTGCCATTGGCGGGATCTCTGCCAGCGAAGAACAGGTCGATCAGATCCGCGAAGAACTGGGCCTCAACCGGTCGCTACCGGTTCAATACGTCTCCTATGTGGGCAATGCCTTACGTGGCGATCTTGGTCGCTCGACACGCTCGGGCCGCACCGTGACCTCGATCATTGCCGACCGGTTGGCACCCACTGCGCTGTTGCTGGCCTGCGGTATGATCCTGAGCATTGCCCTGTCGTCCGTAATCGCGGTGATCTCGGCGCGCAACAAGGACAGCGCGCTTGATTTTGCCCTGATCGGCGTGACCGTCGCCGGAATCAGCATCCCGACGTTCTGGGCCGGGCTGATGCTGATCCTGCTGATCGCGCTACCGACAGGGCTGTTTCCGATCAATGGTTTTGGCGACACGCCGCTCGAAAACCTGCACTCGATCGTTCTGCCCGCGCTGACCTTTGCCATCGCGATCTCGCCCGTGATGATCCGGGCGCTCAGGGCCAAGCTTGTCGACCTTTACCGGCAGGATTTCGTGATGATGTCGCGCGCTGCCGGCCTGAGCGAAAATGCCATCCTGTATCGCCATCTGTCGCGCCATGCGGCCATCACCCTTGTCACCATGATCTCGGTGCAGGTCGGGCCGATGATCTTTGTTAGCGTGGTGAGCGAAAAGACCTATGCCCGGCCGGGTCTGGGCGAAGCGCTGGTGAATGCCGTGTCACAGCGTGATTTCCCGGTGATCCAGGGGATCACGCTGGTCACCGCGCTGTTCGTAACCGCCGTCCACCTGACCGCCGATATCGTGATCTCGTTCCTGAACCCATGGATGACTCTGAAATGACAGATCAGTCCGGGTTCACTGCGCCGACCGAAGCGCCCGCTGTCCGCGCCCCCCGCAAGCGCTTGCCCGGCAAGGCCCGCTTCGGGCTGGCGATCATTGGGCTTTATTTCTTGGCCGGGATTTTCGGACCCATGCTGCTTCCCTTTGATCCCGATGCCGCAAACATCCTGCAGCGACTGCGCCCGCCGAGTGCTCAGCATTGGCTGGGGACCGACCAACTGGGCCGCGACTTTCTGGCGCGGCTGCTCTATGCAATCCGCATCGATTTGCCCGTCGCCTTTCTGGCCGCATTCTTCCCAATGTTGATCGGCACGGCACTGGGCGCAGTCGCCGGATTCTTCGGGCGCATTCCCGACATTGTCGTCAGCCGTTCGGCTGATATCGTGCAGGCGTTCCCCGTCTATGTGTTCCTCTTGGTGCTGGTCTTTGCGCTGGGCAGTGGCGCGACCTCGTTCATTCTGGCGGCCACCGTCATCGCCTGGGTCGGCTACGCGCGCTTGGTGCGGGGCGAAGTGATGCGCCTGCGCGAGATGGAATTTGTCGCGGCGGCGCGTGTCTCGGGCCTGCCGCCGCTGCGGATCCTTGCCACGCATGTGCTGCCCAACGCCCTGCCGCAGACCCTGATCTATTTCATGTCAGACATCGTGATGATGGTCCTCGTGCTCAGTTCGCTGTCGTTCCTTGGTGTGGGCATCCAACCCCCAACCGCCGAATGGGGCCGCATGATCGCCGAAGGCCAGCCATTCCTGCGCAGCCAGTGGATCCTCTCCGTCGCGCCTGGCCTGATGCTGATGGTGTTCGGCATCGCCTTGTCGCTGGTCGCGGATGGCCTCGACGAATGGAGCCGCAAATGACCCGCATCCTCGAAATCGCGGATCTGCGCGTCGATCTATCTCGCGCCGAGCGCCGGGTTTCGCCGGTCGGGCCCGTCGACCTCTGGTTGGACGCGGGCGAATGTCTGGGCATCGTGGGCGAATCCGGTTCGGGAAAAAGCCTGACGCTCAAGGCGATTCTGGACCTTCTGCCCGACGGGCTGACCCGCGGGACAGGCACGCAGAAGATCGCGCAGGGCGGCAGACTGGTGCCGACCGATCCGCGCAGCCTGCGTGGGGCCAAGATCAGCATGATCTCGCAGGAACCGGCGGCGGCGCTCGATCCGTTGATGCGGATCGGCGACCTTATCGGCGAAATTGTCCGGCACCACTCGGGCTGTTCTTGGGCCGAGGCGCGCTTGCGTGCGGTGGACCTTCTGCGCCGCGTGGGCGTGCCCGATCCCGAGACGCGCGCCCGCTTTTGGCCGCACGAATTGTCGGGTGGGCTGAAGCAGAGGGTGGTGATTTCGATGGCGCTGGCGTGCCAGTCGGACATGCTGCTGTGCGATGAACCCACCACCGCGCTAGACGTCACCATTCAGGCCCAAATCGTCGATCTGTTACGCGACCTGCAGGTGAACGACGGGCTGGGCCTGATTTTCGTAACGCATGATCTGGCTTTGATCCGCCAGATCGCAGACCGGATCTGCATCATGTACGCCGGGCTGATCGTCGAGACTGGCCCCAGCTCCGAGATATTCTCCAACCCGCAACACCCTTACACTCGCGCCCTGCTGGCCGCTCTTCCGGATATCGAACAGTCCGAGGGCCGGCTGGTGCCGATCGAGGGGACGCCCCCTGCACCCACCGCTTTTCCGCAGGGCTGCCGCTTTGGGCCCCGTTGCCCGCGCGCGAGCGATGTTTGCCGTCAGACAGCGCCCGCCCTGCTGGCCACCGAAGATGCGCAGGACGTCAAGGTCGCCTGTCATCACACCGGAGATGTCACATGAGCAATTGGCTCTCGGTGCAGAACCTCAGCGTCGATTTCATGGTCGGCGGCGGCCTTGCGCCCGCGGTCCTGCGCGCCCTGCGCTCAGTTTCGATAGACATCGAAAAGGGCACCGTGTTCGGCATCGTGGGGGAATCGGGCTGCGGCAAGTCGACTCTGGCGCGCGTCCTCAGCGGGCTGACCGCGCCGACCGACGGCCAGGTGCTGCTGGACGGCAAGCCCCTGGGGATGGACCGCGACAAGGCGCAGCGCCGCCGTATCCAGATGGTGTTCCAGGACCCCGGGTCGTCGCTGAATCCGGCGATGAGCGTGTGCAGAATGCTGTCGCAGCTCTTGTCGTTTCACCAGATCGTGCCGCGCGACCAGATAGAGGCGCGCTGCCGGGCCCTGATGGCGCAGGTCAACATGCCGGTCGACGCGCTCGACAAGAAGCCCGGCTCGCTTTCGGGCGGGCAGCGCCAGCGCATCGCCATCGCCCGCGCGCTGGCTTTGGAGCCAGAAATCCTGATCGCTGACGAGCCAACCGCGGCGCTCGATGTGTCGGTGCAGGCGTCAGTGCTGAATCTGCTGAGCGACCTGATCCGCGACCTCGGGATGACGATGATCTTCATCAGCCACGACATGGCGGTCGTGCGCCGGGTCTGCGACCGGATGGCGGTCATGTATCTGGGCCAGATCGTCGAAACTGGGCCAACAGGGGCGGTATTCGAGGATCCGCGCCATCCCTACACCAACGCGCTGATGGCCGCCGTGCCGCGCCTCGTGCCAAGGGCAGCGGGCGACTACCAGATGCTCAAGTCCGAACAGCCCAGCCCGCTGGCCCGGATCGAGGGCTGCACCTTCCGCGGCCGTTGCCCCAAGGCGGGTCCGGTCTGCGCGACGCTGGCCCCGGTTCTCGATGGCGGGGCGCATCGTGTGTCGTGCCATTTCCCCCGTGCGGGGACTAACCCGGTAACCGAAGGATCATCCCATGGGCATTGAGATGCTGACCCCCAGCCAGACAGCCTGCAAGATGACCGCGGCACATATCTCGGAAGGGCGCGTCAAGGCCATGCAGGCCACCGCCGGTGTCGGGCTGGTGCAGGGGCCTGCGCATGGGGTCACGCTGAGCGATCTCGATGGAAATACCTATATCGACTGCCGGAGCGCCGGCGGTGTCTTCAATCTTGGCCACACGCGTGCCCAGATCGCCGAGGTCTTGGCCAAAGCGGTGCAGGACACCGACATGGGCGACTGGATGCTGCTGTCGGGGATACGCGCGATCACGGCCAAGAAGCTTGCCTCGCTGGCCCCAGAAGGGCTCGATCATGTCCAGTTCGGCGTCACCGGGAGTGAGGCGGTCGAGGTTGCCTGCAAGCTGGCGCGCGGCACTACGGGCCGGGAAAAGCTGGTTGCAATGACCAACGCCTATCACGGGTTCAGCGGATTTGCGCTGGCCACTGCGCCCGAGGATCTGATCGCACCCTATGGCCCTTTGACGCCGGGCATCGTGGCGATACCGCACGGCGATCTTGCCGCCGCCGAGAGCATGATCGACGACGAAACCGCCGCGGTCCTTCTGGAAACCGTGCAGGGCTCTGGCGGTGTGGTTCTGCCGCCCGAAGGATATCTGGCGGGGTTGCGCGCCCTGTGTGACCGCCACGGCGCCCTATTGATCTTTGACGAGGTGCAGGCGGGTCTGGGGCGGACGGGCAAGCTCTTTTCCTTCGAGCATTGGGGCGTGGTGCCCGACATGGTGGTGATCGGCAAGGCACTGGGCGGTGGCTATTATCCGATCTCGGCGTGCCTCTACAGCGCCCGCGTGCTGGACTTCGTGAACGTCCGCCCGCTGGCGCACCCTTCGACCTTTTCAGGCTCTGAGCTGGGCTGCATGGTGGCACAGAAGGCGCTGGATCTGCTATCGGACCCGGCGCTGTTGGCCAATGTCGAGGCGATGGGCGCGCGCCTTGCGCGTGGTTATGGCACCCTGCAAGCCGCTTTTCCCGACTTCGTGCTGGGCCACCGCCAGATCGGCCTGTTCACCGGGCTCGACACGCCCGACGCCGAAACCGGCAAGGCCCTGAGGCATGCGGCCGTCAGGGCCGGGCTGATCGCCTTTACCGCGCCTTTCCAGCCGCAGGTTCTGCAGATTTGGCCGCCCTTGGTGATCACCAAGGACGAGATCGACGAATTGCTGCTTCGCTTGACCCACGCGGTGCGCGAAGCGGCCGACAGCTTCAACGATACAAACACACAGACCCGTGCCAACGGGACCTGAGGAGGCCACGTCATGGACATCAGCAAGACACTCGAAGGAAAGATCACCGGCGGCCACATGCTGGCGCGCGCGATGGCGGCCAAGGGGGTAAAGAAGGTTTTTGCCTTGTGCGGCGGGTTCATCAACCCGATCTTCATGGGCTGCCACGATTACGGGATCGAGGTGATCGGCTGTCGCAACGAGATGGAGGCGGGCTTCATGGCTGCCGCCCATACGCGCGTCACCCGCGAACCGGCCATCTGTATCGCCGAGCCCAGCGGCTTCACCAACTATGTCTCGGCCGTGGCCGAGGCCTATTATGCGGGCGACCCGGTGCTGTTCATCTCGGCCTCGGCCAATACGCACCATTTCGACAACGCGGGTTTCAAGGAAATGCCGCAAGCCGAAGTGGTGCGTTCGATGACCCGCTACGCCGTCGAGGTCAACGAGGGCGAGCGCATCGGCTGGTTTTTTGACAAGGCATGGGACATCGCGACCAACGCGCCCACCGGGCCCGTGCAACTGGCGATCCCGACCAACTTCCTGTTTTCGGGCGCCTACGCCGCCGATCCCGCGCCGACCGCCCGTCGCTTTGACCCCGCGCGGCAAAAGGTGCACAAGCCTGCCCCCAACCCGGCCGATGTGGCCGAATTCACCGAATTGCTGGCCAAGGCCAAGAAACCCGTGGTCATCGTGGGCCCCGGCGTGTGGTATTCGCGCAGCGAAGAGGCGGTGGCCGATTTCTGCGCGGCGCAGGGCATCCCGCTGTTCCAGCCGGTGACGCATGTGAAATCCATCCAGCCCGGCCATCCGATGAACATGGGTCTAGTGGACTACCACCAGAACCCCTGTTCGCGGCTCTTGGGGGCCCAGGCCGATCTGGTCATCCTGTTGGGTGCGCAACTTGACTTCCCGCTGGGCTTTGGCGAGGCGCCGCTGTTCCGCCGTGACCAGACCATTGTCGCCGTCCATCCGACTGCCCGCCAATTGTCGAACGTGATGAACGCCGATGTGCGCATCTGTTCGGACGTGGGCGTGTTGTTCGACATACTCAAGGCACAGGGCGTTAAATCAGGCGTTGAGGCGGGCTGGACCGCCTCGATCCGCGCCGCACGCGACGAAAGCATCGTGCAATTCGACGCCGCGATGACCAGTGACGAGGGGCCGATCCATCCGCTGCGCCTGTGCCTCGACGCGCTGAACGCGGTGGGCGAGGACGACATCATCGTCATCGACGGCGGTGACATCGCCGCCTGGTTCGAGGTGGCGCTGGGCATCTGGGGCCGTGAGGGCAAGCGGGTGAAGCGCATCGTCAACCCCGGCCCGTGGGAGCAGATGGGCACTGGCCCTGCCTTTGCGACGGGGGTCAAGATCGCCTATCCGGACTCGAAGGTGCTATTGGTCACCGGCGACGGCTCGCTGGGCCTCGCGCCCGGCCTGACACCGCTGGAAACCTCGATGGACCACGACGCGCCGGTCACCATCGTGGTGGCCAACAACGGCCAGTGGGGCATGATTCAGGAACAGCAGAAGGCGATGTGGGGCCGGGTCGTGGCGACCAGCCTGCGCACACAGGATTACGCGCCGATCTTTGCCGGCGCGGGCGCCCATGCCGAAACCTTGCACGAGGCGGGCCAGATCGCGCCGGCCATCCGCCGCTCGCTGGCCAACAACGCCACGATCTCGGGTCTTGTCGACGTCAAGACCTTCAGCGCACGCTCGCCGATCACCCAGGGACTGGTTGACATGCGGGTCAAGACGGCCATCGGCTGACCGCCGGACAGGAGAGATAAGATGAACATTTCGAACATGACGATGCCAGACCACCTGTGGCGTCCGATCACCCAGCACAGCCTTCTGGCGGGCACTACGCCGCGCAAGATCGTCAAGGGCAAGGGCGTCTGGCTGACCGACAACATGGGCAATTCCTTTATCGACGCACTGGCCGGTCTGTGGTGCGTCAACGTCGGCTATGGTCGCAAGGAACTGGCCGAGGTTGCGGCGCACCAGATGGAAGAGCTGTCATATCTGGCGCCCGTGCTGTCGTCCGAGCCGACCGTCGCGTTTGCCGACAAGCTGCAAAGCATGTTGGGCTTTGAAAGCCATGTATACTTCTCGGTCAGCGGGTCCGAGGCGAACGAGACCGCGTTCAAGATCGCGCGGCAGTATCACCTTCAGAACGGCAAACCCGGCGAGTACCGCTACAAGATCCTGTCGCGCTATCGTGCCTATCACGGCAACACGCTGGGATCGATGAGCGCGACCGGCCAGGCCGAGCGCAAGATGGGCTATGAGCCGGGCGGGGCAGGGTTCGTGCATGTCATGCCGCCCTATCCCTATAGGCGCCACGAAAAGCTGACCGTCGAAGAGCATGGCGCCGAGATGGTCAAGCTGATGGAAGAAACGATCATCCATGAAGGCGCGCAAACCATCGCCGCGCTGGTCATGGAGCCGATGATCAGCGGCGGCGGCGTTATTGTGCCGCCCGAATGCTATGTGCCGGGTATTCGTGCTCTGTGCGACAAGTATGGCATCCTGCTGATCTTTGACGAGGTCGTGTCGGGTTTCGGGCGCACCGGCAAGATGTTCGGCCATCAGCACTGGAATACGCAGGCCGACATCTTCACCTTTGCCAAGGGGTTGGCCAGCGGCTACATGCCCATCGCGGCGACGGTGGTGAAAGCCGAGATCTTCAACGCTTTCCTGGGTAAGCCCGGCGAGATGACGCATTTCCGTCAGATCAACACGTTTGGCGGGCACACGGTGTCGACCGCAGTTGCCATGCGCAACGTCCAGATCGTCGAGGACGAAGACCTGACCGGGAATTCTGCCCGTATGGGGCAGTATTTCCGCGATCAGATGATCGCCGAAGTGGGCGACCATCCCTTTGTAGGCGAAGTCCGGGGCTTGGGCCTGTTGACCGGGATTGAACTGGTCGAAGACCGGCAGACCAAGGTCCCGCTGCCCGAAGCCAAGCTGAACGTCGTGACGGGGGCTGCAATCCAGAGCGGCGTTTTCCTCGGTCGCAACAGCAACACCATCCCCGGGCGCTGCAATGTGCTGTTGATCGCACCGCCGCTGGTGATCAACGAGTCCGAAACCGACCAGATCGTCGCCGCGATCAAGAAAGGCCTGACCGCAGCCATGGGCTGATCGTGCAAGATTGCTTGGGGCGGCGGGTCAATCCGCCGCCCCAGCGCCCAAGGGTCAAAGTCCGAGTTCGAGGCCGGATTCGCGCAGGCCGCTGAGGATGTAGTGGCTCTCATTTTCCTTTGGAAAGAACCCGCATACCAGCGGCGCGATCAGGTGCTCCATTCCGGGAACCAGCTTCTTGATGCGCATCGCGCTATACGCCGCGCGCCGCGAGTCGCCGGTGCGCGCACACACTGCCGCCTGAAAAACGTGGAGCCAGAACACGTTGCCATTGAGCGAACTCGACAGGATCCTGTCAGCGACATCAAGATCGTCGGCGCGGATGCGAGGGATCACATTCGCGAATTCCTGCATGTAGAACGATCCCGAACCGGGCGTCATGTCACTGGGTGGCTTGACAGGGTTCGCGGGATCGGGATTGGCCAGAGCGATCAGCATCTGCGCCTTGTGCTGCAACGAGACGGGCGGCGACAAAGCCAGGATGCTTTTACCGATCTCGAACGCGCTGTGGGTTTGTCCGGCGTTCAGCTTGGCAAAGCCCAAAGCCATACGGCACGTGATGTCGTTCAAGTCCAGTGACAACGCCTCTTCGGCCAGTTCGAGGTATTGCTCGGCCGAT
>JAURFB010000122.1 GCA_030827165.1 Marivivens sp. | reverse complement strand
GGCGCCGTGTTCCTCGGCCGCGCGCAGGGAACGGTCGCGGTTCATGCCGGCCTCGATCAGGAACCTCATGACAGCCGTGCTGGCCAGCGGTGAGCTATGCGCGTGAAACCGTGTGCCTGTGGCGACCAGATCGACGATTTCTGCGCAATCGCCGAAACCAGACCCGAAGCTGGCAAAGACGGTTACGGGCATACCAACCGGGGTCGTCACGGGAGCCGGTGTCGGCGCCCTTGCGGCAACAAGCGTCGGCCGGTAACTGCCTTTGGGGATTTCCAGCCGCTCGCCCCCGATCCTGCTGTTATTCGCATAATAGACCGCCAAGGCGGTGCGAAGACGCCCGATCTCGATGCGGACATGCGCATCGGCAACGGGATCGAAATCGTCGCCAAGTCCCATGACATCAACGGCGATCCGCGTTTGCGAAATGGTGTCATCGGGGCGTTTTGCGACGAACTCGCTCAGGTAGATCAGCAGCGCCCTGAGACGCTTCGAAGCCTTGAACTCTGGGTCACGCTCAACATGCGCAGCCGCCCGGAGCACACCGGATTGCTTCCAGTTTGATTGGACCGCTGCTGGCGTCGACATCGACTGTTCCCGTATATCCCCCTAGCAAACGACATTTCGATAACGTTAGCAACTTCCATCGGGGGGCGGGACTTGCGCATCTTGATGTAAGCCCGTCTCGACGTTTCTGCGGTGGACGACAGGGGCGACCGACAAACAGGAACGCGCGGCGCAAGCGCGGCATTCCGGGGGAAGCATGCGATATTCAGCTTGGGAGGTGTTGCGGCATGGTCTGACCGGCAATGGCGGCTGGAAACCGGTCTGGCGCGACCCGGCGCCCAAACCCCGCTACGACATTGTCATCATTGGCGGCGGTGGGCATGGCCTGGCGACGGCCTATTACCTTGCCCGCGTACACGGCATCCGTAACGTCGCTGTCCTCGAGCGCAGTTACATCGGGGGGGGCAACAGCGGACGCAACACGACGCTGGTGCGTTCGAATTACATGCTCGAAGGCAACATGTCGTTCTATTCCCATTCGCTGCGGCTATGGGAGGGATTGGAGCAGGAGCTGAACTATAACGTGATGTTCAGCCAGCGCGGTCTTGTCGTGTTGGGCCACTCCGACGGTCAGGTCGAGATGCTGGCCCGGCGCGGTACGATGTCGATCATGGCGGGCGACGATGGCGAATTGTGGAGTCGCGAGGAATGCCGCCGGCAAATGCCTTATCTGAACTATGACGATCAGCGCTTTCCGATCTATGGCGCCTTGATGCATCGGCGCGGCGGCACGGCGCGCCATGATGCGGTGGTCTGGGGCTATGCCCGCGCCGCAGACCGGCTGGGGGTCGACATCATCCAGAACTGCGAAGTGCAGGGTTTCCGCATCGAGAACGGTAAGATGGTTGGTGTCGAGACCTCGCGCGGCTACATCGGCTCGGGCAAGGTCGGCATGACCGTCGCGGGCCGTTCGGGGCAGGTGGCGGCAATGGCCGGGTTCCGCCTGCCTATCGAAAGCCAGGTGCTGCAAGCTTTCGTCACCGAAGGGCTCAAGCCGATCCTGCCCACCGTCGTCGCCTTCGGGATGGGTCATTTCTACATCAGCCAGTCGGACAAAGGCGGGTTTGTGTTCGGCGGCGACCTCGACGGCTACAATTCCTACGCCCAGCGCGGCAACCTGCCGATGATGGAACACGTAGCCGAGGCGGGCATGGCGCTGATGCCGATGATCGGCAAGGCCAAGATGCTGCGGTCGTGGGGCGGGATCAACGACATGACGATGGATGGATCGCCGATTATCGACCGTTCGCCAGTCGAGAATTTCTTTGTCAACTGCGGCTGGTGCTATGGCGGGTTCAAGGCGATCCCGGGCTCGGGCAACGTCTTTGCGCACCTGATGGCCACGGGCAATCACCACAAGGCCGCCGACAAGCTGCTGCTCAACCGGTTCGAGACCGGCCAGCTGCTGGACGAGACCGGCAACGGCCCGTCGCCGAACCTGCATTGAGGGGATAGACCATGCGCATTCCATGCCCCAACTGCGGCGACCGTGACAGCCGCGAATTCCATTACCGCGGTTCGGCCGAGCTTTTCCACCGCCCAGCCGGGGCCTCAGGGCAGCCCGCTTTTGTCGAGTATGTCTATTTCCGCGATAACCCCGCTGGCCGGCACCGCGACCTGTGGCTGCACGAGACGGGTTGCCGATCGTGGATCGTCGTCGAACGTGACACGACCACCCATGAAATCTTGTCCTCGGCTTTGGCCGTCGATGTCGCGAGGGGCGCGCAATGAGCCGATTGCCATCTGGCGGTTTGATCGACCGCTCCCAACCCCTGAGCTTTCGCTTCGACGGACGGACCCTGCGCGGCTTCCAGGGCGACACCTTGGCCTCGGCGCTTCTGGCCAATGACGTTCGCCTTGTGGCACGCAGCTTCAAGTATCACCGCCCGCGCGGCATCCTGACGGCCGGTTCGGAAGAGCCCAATGCGCTGATGCAG
>JAURFB010000126.1 GCA_030827165.1 Marivivens sp. | reverse complement strand
CAATGTCGCCGAATTTGCCAAGGTCGCCGCCGCGCTCAAGATACCGGTGGCAACAGGCGAACGGATGACGACTCTTGCCGAATTTTCTATGGCGCTTCGGCATGGCGTGACGATCCTTCAGCCCGCGCTTAGCCGCTCGGGCGGCATCTGGCAGGCGAAAAAGATCGCCGCCGTGGCCGAGACCTATAACGCGCAAGTCGCGCCGCATCTTTATGCCGGCCCCGTCGAATGGGCCGCCAACATCCAGTTTGGTCTTTCGACCCCCAACCTCCTTTTGGTCGAAACGATCGAAACCCCCTTCCACGCGGCCCTCGTTCGCAACGCGCTCAAGGTCGAGAACGGCTATGTTCTGGCTCCAACCGGCGCTGGCCTCGGGATCGACTTCGACGAAGACCTCGCCCGCGCGCATCCCTTCGCCGGCGATGGCCTTCACCTACAGATGCAAGAAGCACCGGTCAGCTATCACGAGCAGAATGTTTTTGAGGGTGGTGCGCCGTCGAAGGACTAGCTGCGGGCTTGACAGGCGGCGCGGCCCGGCCTGTCTTTGGGCGGGCAGAGGGAACAGACCATGAGCCATATTCTCGCCATTGATCAGGGCACGACATCAAGCCGCGCTATCGTCTTTGGTCCGAAGATGGAGGTCGTCGCCACCTCCCAAAAAGAGTTTACCCAGCATTTTCCAAAGAGCGGCTGGGTCGAACATGATCCGGGCGATCTGTGGCAGACAACCCTGGCGACCTGTCGGACGGCCATCGAGAAGGCAGGCCTGACCGCCAAGGCCATCGCCGGCATCGGCATCACCAACCAGCGCGAGACAACCCTTCTTTGGGACCGCGCAACCGGCAAGCCGCTTCACAAGGCCATTGTCTGGCAAGATCGCCGCACAGCTGACTACTGCCGCGAACTTCGCGAGGCGGGGCACGAAGCCATGATCACCGCTCGGACCGGCCTTTTGGCCGACCCCTATTTCTCGGGCACCAAGCTGCGCTGGCTCCTTGAGACGATCCCCGGCGCGCGCGAGCGGGCGGCACGGGGCGATTTGGCCTTTGGCACCGTCGACAGCTGGCTGATCTGGAACCTGACGGGTGGCGCAGCGCATGTGACCGACGCCACCAACGCGGCCCGCACCCTTCTATATGATATTCACGAGGGCCGCTGGAGCGCCGAGATCTGCGATCTCTTCGGCATCCCAATGGCGGTTTTGCCCGAGGTGAAGGACTGCGCCGCAGATTTCGGCATGGCCGACCCTGCCCACTTCGGCGCACCCATCCCGATACTAGGCGTCGCGGGCGATCAGCAGGCATCGACCATTGGGCAGGCCTGCTTTCATCCCGGAATGATGAAATCAACCTATGGGACAGGCTGCTTTGCGCTCATCAACACCGGGCCAAAAGCGGTTATCTCGAAGAACCGTCTCCTGACGACAATCGCCTATCGCCTGGACGGCCAGACGACCTATGCGCTCGAAGGGTCAATCTTCATTGCCGGCGCCGTGGTGCAATGGCTGCGCGATGGGCTTGGGATCATCACCTCGGCGGCCGAGACCCAAGCGCTGGCCGAAAAGGCCGATCCCCATCAGGATGTGATCCTTGTTCCCGCTTTCGTCGGGCTGGGCGCACCCTATTGGAACGCCGAATGCCGGGGCGCTGCCTTTGGCCTGACGCGCGGCACCGGCCCCGCCGAGATGGCGCGCGCCGCGCTTGAAAGCGTGGGCTTTCAGACCCGCGACCTTCTGGAAGCGATGCGTGCCGATATGGGAACGACGGGCGAGGCGACCTTGCGGGTTGACGGCGGCATGACCGCGAGCGATTGGACCATGCAGTTTCTCGCCGATATTACCAGCGCAAGGGTCGATCGGCCGACCATCCTTGAAACCACCGCGCTTGGCGCGGCATGGCTGGCTGGGCAGAAAGCGGGTATCTACCCCGGAATGGCCGAGTTCGAGACGTCCTGGGCGCTTGAGCGGAGCTTTGCGCCCGACCTCAGCGCCGCGAAACGCGAAGACAGATACGCCAGATGGAAACGGGCCGTCGCGGCTACGATGATGGTCTAACTGGCGATCCCGGGAGGACTCGAACCCCCAACCTGCTGATTAGAAGTCAGCTGCTCTATCCAGTTGAGCTACGGGACCGCTGAGGCTCTTTTGCCGTGGGCGCTGCGGGGGCGCAAGCAAAAGCGCCGGGCTAGTGCGTCCAGGGGCCGCGGCGGCTGGTGGCGAAGTT
>JAURFB010000015.1 GCA_030827165.1 Marivivens sp. | reverse complement strand
CCGCCAATCCATGCGTTTATGCATAGCAGATCGGCAATATAGGTCAATTTTCTATAGAACTCATTTCGCCTATCAAGACCTCACCGCGCCAAAGTCGGGGCGGACATCGACATTGACAGCTTGAGCCAACCGGCGGGCACAGCGCCCAGCCGGACCGGTGATGGGTTGCCTGAACAAGGAGACCTGAAATGAACTTCCTCACCGACCCGCTGTCGCGGGGCTACGCCCGACTGACCGGGCTTTTCTATATCATCATCGCCGTGGCGGGCTTTTTCGCCATCCTTTATGTCCCCAGCCAGCTCTTTACGCCTGGCGACGGCGCCGCTTCACTGGCCGCGATCGCGCGGGAGTGGTGCCTGTTTCGTGCGGGCGTGGCCGGCGACGTTGCCGTCATGCTGGCCGAGCTTGGGGCGACGACCATGCTCTACTTCATGTTCCGCCATGTGAACCACACGCTCAGCGTCGCCGCCGCCTTGGCGCGGCTTCTGATGGTCGCGGTCATGGCGACGATGCTGTTCTTCTATGCTGGCGCACAGGCGCTTGCCGAGGGTGTGATCGTCGGTCTTGCCGATGAAACCCGGGCCGCTCTGGGTCTCTTGCTTCTGACGATGCACGACACCGGCGTGATGATCTGGCAGCTGTTCTTCTGGGTGCACCTGCTGATCCTCGGTCAGCTCGTGGCGCGCTCGGGCCTCTACCCGCGCCTTCTCGGCCACGCGATGAGCCTTGGGTCTTTCGGCTATCTCTTCGACAGCATCAACAAGCTCGCGATGCCCGATGGCTCGATCCTGGGCGATCTGACCGGCCTTCTGCTGATTGTCGTCTCGCTTGCCGAGATTGGCTTTGCCCTCTGGCTCATCATCCGCGGTCCGCGCCGCGCCTGAGCCCAAAGCGCGCGGGCAGTCTTGCCCGCGCCAAACCTTCAAACCCAAAGGATCTGTTCCATGAAACGAATCTGCATCATCGGTATTTCCGGCAAGCTGGGTCAGTATATGGCCGAACACGCGCTGTCGCTGGGATATGGGGTCAATTGCGTCTGCCGGCCGGAAAGCGTCCACAAGCTTGCGCGTTTCGGCGACCGGATCACGCCTTTCCCCGGCCGCACCGACAGCCGCCCCACCATCGCCCGCGCCGTGCGGGGCTGTGACGGTATCCTTACCGTCCTCGCGCCATGGGGCGTTGAAAACTACGCCAGCGGCACCGCGAGCGCCGTTCTTGATTTTGCCGAACCCGACGCCCGAACGATCTTTTCCTGTGGCTGGCACATCAGCCGCGATGGCAAGGACAGATACTCTCTGAAACTGAAGGCATTCGTTTCGCTGTTCGGCGCTCTGGCGCGGCTGCTCCGGATGGTGGATCTCAAGGATCAGGTCCGCGCAACCAACATGATCTTTGCCTCCGACCGGCTTTGGACGGTGGTCCGCGGTTCCGACCTTGAAGTAGGTGAGAGCGAGGGCCTGCCGGTTTGGTCGCGCCATGTGGGCGACCCGGTCTTGGCTTCGAACCTGACACGCCGAACGGAATTTGCGCTCTTCATGGTTCATGCCCTGACGGATGACAGGTTGATCCACGAGGCCCCGGCTATCGTAGGCCGAGCGTCCGCTTCAGCCAGACGCCATTCGGCTCGGGCCGGTTCCGTTCCAGCCTAGGTCAGAGCCCGCTGGCCTCAAGAACTTCGGTCAGAATGGGCGCCAACTTTTGCGCCCATTCCGTCTGACCGGCCTCATCGGCGATCAGGTCGTTGCGAATCTCGATCAGGATGTTCGGCCGACCCGCAAGAAGGGCGTGCCGGTCGATCGCGTCGCCCGGCAGGTGGCCGTTGTAGGGCTCGTTGTCGCCAACACAAAGATTGTCTTCCTGCCGAAGCCGGGCGATCGCCATCTCGGCAAGGCGCGTGTCGAGGTGGGAATGCAGGATGCCGATCTGCCACGGGCGCGGCGGCCGGCCGCGCAACTGCGGCGTGAAACTGTGAATCGCGCAGATCACCTTGTCCTCTCGCGCGGCGGCAAGCGCAGCATAGGCCGCGTGATAGGGGCGATAGAGCCGGTTGAGGCGCAGCTCGAGGTCATCTTGATCTGCATTGCGGTTGGCGGGGATGATCGTCCCGTCATACAGGCGCATGAGGAGGGTCGGATCGTCCTCGCCGCGGTTGGGATCGATTACCAGGCGTGAGAACCGCGACAGGACGGCGGGGGCATTCAGCCGGTCGGCCAGCGCGCGGTTCACGCCAGCCGCGCCCACGTCATAGGCAATGTGGCGCTGCATATCCTCGGCGCAGATTCCAAGGTCTCCGCCGTTGATCCAATCCGGCACCCGGTTGCAGGCGTGATCGCAGGTCAGAAGCCAGCGAGAGGAGCGATCCTGGCCGATAACCTCATAGGATTCGTTCTTCATGCGGCGGTTTGGCCCTGTCATCTGCGTTTCGCAGGACATAGGCTAGTTGCCGACAGAAGTGAATTGCGCAATAAGGACGGCGAAACAGGTGTTAGCGATAACATTGCCAGCCAGACAAGCACAAGGAGCCGTCCAATGAGACGCCACCGCAAAGTCAAGATCGTCGCCACGCTCGGCCCGGCGTCGAACGATTACGAAATGATCCGCGCCCTGTTTGAGGCCGGTGCAGACGTGTTCCGCCTCAACATGAGCCACGGGGATCATTCCGAAATCGCCGCACGCCATGCGATCATCCGCAAGGTCGAGAAAGACCTCGGCTCTCCGATTGCAATTCTGGCCGACCTTCAGGGGCCGAAGCTGCGCGTCGGCACCTTTGCCAATGGCGAGGAAGAGCTGGCCGTGGGGCAGGGCTTCCGCCTCGACCTTAGGGACGAGCCGGGCAGCAACACGCGTGTGCTCCTTCCGCACAAAGAAATTTTTGACGCCCTCGAGCCGGGCGCGACGCTTCTGGTCAACGACGGCAAGATCCGGCTTCGGGTCAAGGACTGCGGCCGCGATTTTGCCAATTGCATAGTCGAAGTCGGCGGCACGATCTCCAATCGCAAGGGCGTCAACGTGCCCGATGTGGTGCTGCCCTTGGCCGCCCTGTCGGCCAAGGACCGCAAAGACCTTGAGTTTGTCTGCGAGCTGGGCGTCGACTGGCTGGCCCTGTCGTTTGTGCAGCGCCCCGCCGACGTCGAAGAGGCACGCGCCCTTGCCAAGGGCCGCGCCGCGATCCTTTCAAAGATCGAAAAGCCGGCGGCGGTCAAAGCCTTTGAAGAGATCCTCGCGGTCTCTGACGGCATCATGGTGGCGCGGGGTGATCTTGGGGTCGAGCTGCCGGTGCAGAACGTGCCGCCGATCCAGAAGCAGCTCGTCCGCAAATGTCGCGAAGCCGCCAAGCCGGTGATCGTGGCGACCCAGATGCTCGAGTCGATGATCGAAAGCCTGATGCCGACCCGTGCCGAGGTCTCGGACGTGGCAACCGCCATTTATGAGGGCGCCGATGCGATCATGCTCTCGGCCGAAAGCGCCGCCGGCGACTATCCGGTCGAAGCCGTCGCGACGATGGCCAATGTGGCGAAAGAGGTCGAGACCGACCCTACCTATACCGAGATCATCGAAGCCAGCCGCAAGGCCAAACGCAAGAGCGTGGCCGATGGCATCGTCGCCGCGGCCCGTGAGATTGCCGAAACAACCAATATCAAGGCTATCGCCTGCTTTACCCAGTCGGGGACCACGGCCCTTCTGGTTGCCCGCGAGCGGCCCCGCGTGCCGATCATCGCGCTTACCTCGATCGAGAAAACGGCGCGACGGCTTTGCCTGAGTTGGGGCACGAGCTGTGTAATCACCGATAATGTCGATCGCTTCAAATCGGCGGTCGTCAATGCCGTCCGCGCCGCAAAGGCCGAAGGGCTTGCCACGGACGAGGACCTGATCGTTGTGACCGCCGGCGTTCCGTTTAACACGCCGGGATCGACCAACATCCTGCGGGTCGCGCCCTGTGATGAACGTTTGATCTACAGCTCGCATCACGACTAGGAACACCCCACCTGACAAGGGGAGTGATCCAATGGATCCAGATCTGTTCTTCGTCGTCGGGCTGGTTGTCGCCGGGCTGTCCGCGCCCTCGATCGTAGGCGCCTTCGCCGAAGGCCGCGGGCCGCGCATGGCGGTGGTTTTGCTGGTGATCGGCGGCGGAATGGTCGCCTATGCAATGACGGCCAGACCCAATGCCTATAGTTTCGAAACGATTCCCGATGCTTTCGTTCGGGTGATCGGCCACTACATCAACTAAAGCCCTTGCCATTATGGCCATGCCCGCCTATACGGCGCGCTCAACCCGCGGGACCGGCCAAAGTGGCATGCCGAGTCGCGCGTACGACCAACTCGAAAGAGGAGATGGAAATGCCCAAGATGAAGACCAAGTCGAGCGCCAAAAAGCGCTTCAAGATGACGGCCACCGGCAAGGTGAAGACCGCTCAGGCCGGCAAGCGCCACGGCATGATCAAGCGCACTACCAAATTCATCCGTGATGCTCGTGGGACCACGACTCTCTCCGCGCCCGACGCGAAGATCGTCAAGTCCTACATGCCCTACGACCGCTAAGGAGGCCAGACGATGTCCCGTACCAAAGGTGGAACCGTCACCCATCGCCGCCACAAGAAGATTCTTGACGCGGCCAAAGGTTATTACGATCGCCGTTCGCGCACCTTCAAGGTTGCCAAGCAGGCTGTCGACAAAGCCAACCAATACGCAACCCGCGACCGCAAGGTCCGCAAGCGGAACTTCCGCGCGCTCTGGATCCAGCGTATCAACGCCGGTGTTCGCTCGGTCGATGAGAGCATGACCTATTCGCGTTTCATCAACGGCCTGTCGCTTGCCGGTATCGAGGTTGACCGCAAGGTCCTCGCCGATCTGGCCGTGCACGAGCCCGAAGCGTTTAGCGCCATCGTCGCCAAGGCGAAGGCCGCGCTCGCGTAACTCCGGACCGGAGTGAAACAATCGAAGCCGCGGACCCTCGCAGGGGTTCGCGGCTTTTTGCATGACAGGGGCCCCGACAGCTTGCGGGGCGGGGCGCGGTTGGATAGCACCGCATCAAGATAAACAAGGACGCCCGAGACATGGACGATCTGAAAAGCAAATACCTTGGCCTGATTGCCGCCGCTGCCGACGAAGCCGCCATCGAGGATGTGCGGCTGGGGGCGCTGGGCAAGAAGGGCGAGATCAGCCTCAAGATGCGCGAACTGGGCGGTATGAGCCCCGAAGAGCGTCAGGTCGCTGGCCCCGCGCTGAATGCGCTCAAGGACGAGATCAACAGCGCACTGGCCGCCAAGAAGGCCGCGCTCGCCGACACCGCGCTTGACGAACGGCTACGCGGCGAATGGCTGGATGTAACCCTTCCGGCTCGGGGTCGCCGCACCGGCACGATCCATCCGATCAGCCAGGTCACGGAAGAAGTGACGGCTATCTTCGCCGATATGGGCTTTGCCGTGGCCGAAGGGCCGCAGATCGACAGCGATTGGTATAACTTTGACGCGCTGAACATCCCCGGCCACCATCCGGCCCGCGCCGAGATGGACACCTTCTATATGCACCGCGCCGAGGGCGACAACCGCCCGCCGCACGTTCTTCGGACCCATACCTCGCCGGTCCAGATCCGCACGATGGAAAAGCACGGCGCGCCGATCCGCATCATCGCGCCCGGCCGCGTCTATCGCGCCGATTACGACCAGACCCACACCCCGATGTTCCATCAGGTCGAGGGCCTTGCCATCGACAGGGATATCTCGATGGCCAACCTCAAATGGTGCCTCGAGGAATTCGTGAAAGCCTATTTCGAGGTCGATCACGTCGATCTGCGCTTCCGCGCCTCGCACTTTCCCTTTACCGAGCCGTCGGCCGAGGTCGATATCCGCTGCTCGTGGGAGGGCGGCACGCTCAAGGTGGGCGAGGGCGACGACTGGCTCGAAATCCTCGGCTCGGGGATGGTGCATCCCAAGGTTCTGCAAAACGCGGGCGTCGATCCCAATGAATGGCAGGGCTTTGCCTTCGGCATGGGCATCGACCGGATCGCAATGCTGAAATACGGCATCCCCGACCTGCGCGCCTTCTTCGATTCCGACCTGCGCTGGCTCCGCCACTACGGCTTTGCCGCGCTCGATGTGCCGACGCTGCATGGGGGGCTCTCCAAATGAAATTCACCCTCTCCTGGCTGAAGCGCCACCTCGATACCTCGGCCACGGTCGATGAGATCGCCGAGGCGCTAACCGATCTCGGGCTCGAGGTCGAGGGAATCGAGAACCCCCTCGAAAAGCTGCGCCCCTTCACCATCGCCAAGGTCAAATCCGCGGTGCAGCATCCCGATGCGGATCGTCTGCGCGTTTGCGTCGTTGAAACCGACGAGGGCGAGAAACAGATCGTCTGCGGCGCGCCCAATGCGCGGGCGGGGATCACCGTGGTCCTGGCCAAGCCCGGCGATTATGTGCCCGGCATCGACGTGACCCTTTCTGTGGGCAAGATCCGCGGCTTGGAAAGCCACGGCATGATGGCCTCCGAGCGCGAGCTTGAGCTGTCTGACGAGCATGACGGGATCATCGAGCTGCCCTCGGGCGAGGTCGGTCAGAGCTTTGGCGACTGGATGGCCGTCAACCGGCCCGAAAAGGTCGATCCCGTGATCGAGATCGCGATCACCCCCAACCGCGGCGACGCCCTTGGCGTGCGCGGCATCGCCCGCGATCTTGCGGCGCGGGGGCTGGGCAAGCTCAAGCCTTGCAATGTGGCGCCGGTCGAAGCCAGCTTTGCCTCGCCGCTGAAAGTGTCGATTGATGATGATACTGCCGATGGATGCCAGGTTTTCTATGGCCGTTTGATCCGTGGCGTTAAGAACGGCCCATCTCCCGATTGGCTTCAGGCGCAGCTTCGCGCCATTGGCTTGCGCCCGATCTCCTTCCTCGTCGATGTGACCAACTATTTCACCTACGACCAGAACCGCCCGCTGCACGTTTTCGATGCCGACAAGGTAAAGGGCAACCTTAGGGTCCATCGCGCCAAGGGCGGGGAAAGGATCGTCGCGCTTGATGACAAGGAATATACGCTCGACGCGGGCATGATCGCCATTTCCGACCAGACCGGCGTGGAAAGCATCGCCGGGATCATGGGCGGCGCTGTCACGGGCTGCACCGAGGAGACAGTCAACGTCTTCGTCGAAAGCGCCTATTGGGATCCGGTCCAGATCGCGACCACGGGGCGCAAGCTCAAGATCCATTCCGATGCCCGCTATCGCTTCGAGCGCGGCGTCGATCCGGCCTTCACCCCCGATGGCCTAGAACACGCGGTGCGGATGATCGTCGATCACGCGGGCGGCGAGGCGTCGGAGGTCGTTGTCGCGGGGGCCGTGCCCAACGTGTCGCGCGCCTACCGGCTTGATCCCGAGCGGGTGCAATCCCTTGTCGGGATGGAGATTTCGGAATCCGAGCAGCGCCAGACGCTGACCGCGCTGGGCTTCCGCCTCGAGGGCACCTTGGCTCATGTGCCCAGCTGGCGTTCGGACGTTCAGGGCGAGGCCGATCTTGTTGAAGAGGTCGCGCGCATCGCCTCGCTGACCAAGCTCGTCGGTCGGCCGATGGCGCGGGCGCTTCCGGGCGTGCCGAAAGCTATCTTGACTGCTTCGCAGGTTCGTGCAGCCGCCGCGCGGCGGACGGCGGCGGCGCTTGGCTATAACGAGTGCGTCACCTATTCCTTCATCGATCAGGCGGCCGCCGCGCTTTTCGGTGGCGGTGATGATGCCTCCAAGCTTGAAAACCCGATCTCGAGCGACATGAGCCATATGCGCCCCGATCTGCTGCCCGGTCTTCTGCGGGCCGCGGCCCGCAATCAGGCGCGCGGTTTCATGGATCTGGCGCTTTTCGAGGTGGGCCACGCCTTCCACGGCGGCGAGCCTGAAGAACAGCACCTTCAGGTGAGTGGTATCCTTGTCGGCCGCACCGGCCCCAAGGATGTCCATGGCGGTTCACGCTCGGTTGATCTCTTTGACGCCAAGGCCGATGCCGAGGCGATCCTTGCCGCCATCGGCGCACCGGCCAAGGCCCAGATCCTGCGCAATGGCGCGGGCTGGTGGCATCCCGGCCGTCACGGGCAGATTTGCCTCGGGCCCAAGAAAGTTCTCGGCGTGTTTGGCGAGCTGCACCCCAGGGTGCTGCGCGAAATGGATATCAAGGGCGCCGCTGTCGCCTTTACCATCTGGCCCGACGAGGTGCCGCAGCCGAAAACCAAGACCGCGACGCGCCCGGCGCTGATTGCTTCCGAGTTCCAGGCGGTCGAGCGCGATTTCGCCTTTGTGACGGACGCCTCGGTCGAGGCGCTGACCCTCGTCAACGCCGCCGCGGGTGCCGACAAGGCGCTGATCGCCGATGTGCGGGTCTTCGACGAATTCGTCGGCGGTTCGCTGGGTGAGGGCAAGAAATCGCTCGCCATCACCGTGCGCCTCCAGCCGACCGAAGGGACGCTGAAAGAGGCCGATATCGAAGCGGTGAGCGCCAAGATCATCGAAAAGGTCAGCAAGGCGACCGGCGGCGTTTTGCGCGGCTAATATGCCCGAAAGACAAGCCGAAAGCCCCCGCCGCAAGGCCGGAGGCTTCTTTCTTGTGAAATTGAAATCCGGATTGCAGATTGGCCCCGTTCCAACCCAACGCGCGAACCAAGGGAGTGCAGTATGTTAAAGGAATTCAAGACGTTTATCGCCCGCGGCAATGTCATGGACATGGCTGTCGGTATTATTTTAGGCGCGGCGTTCACCGCGATCGTTACCTCAATGGTTGATGACCTCATCAACCCGATCATTAGCCTCTTTGTGGGCGGCATCGACTTTTCCGGCCTCAAGGTCGCGCTGAGCAGCGATCCGGATGCGGCGGCCTTCAACTACGGCAACTTCATCAACGCGGTGATCAAGTTCCTCATCGTTGCGTGGGTGGTGTTCCTGCTCGTCAAGGGTGTGAACAGCATGAAGCGCACAGAAGAGGCCGCGCCGCCACCCGCCCCCAAAGGACCGACGGCAGAAGAGCTTTTAGCCGAGATCCGTGACGCGCTCAAAGCCAAGAAGTGAAAAGGAACAAGGCCCGCCAGGGAATGGCGGGCCTTGCAAAGGTTGGGCCACGGGAGGGTGCGGCCCCTAACCTTGTCTCAGAGAACCGAAGCCGCGGCCACGCTTTGCAGGCCAAGCGCTTCGCCAACTGCGGCGTAGGTCAGTTTGCCGGCGTGCACGTTAAGACCGTTCAGCAGGTGCTTGTCGTCGGCAAAGGCCTGTTTCCAGCCCTTGTTGGCCAGAGCTATCATGAACGGCATCGTCGCGTTGCCGAGAGCGATGGTCGAGGTGCGGGCAACGGCGCCCGGCATGTTGGCCACGCAGTAATGCATGATGCCATCGACGTCGTAGATCGGGTCCTGGTGTGTCGTGGCGCGCGACGTCTCGAAGCAGCCGCCCTGGTCGATGGCGACGTCGACAAGCGCGGCGCCGGGCTTGAGCTCGGAGAGCTGGGCTTTCGAGATCAGCTTGGGCGCAGCCGCGCCGGGGATCAGAACGGCGCCGATGATCATGTCGGCCTGACGGGCCAGATCGATCGTGTTGGCGGCCGAGGCATAGGCGTTCTTGAAGGTGCCGCCGAAAACGTCGTCGAGATAGCGTAGGCGCGGGATCGAGCGGTCGAGCACGGTCACATCAGCGCCCATGCCCGCGGCGATCTTGGCCGCGTGGGTGCCGACGACGCCGCCGCCGATCACAAGGACCTTGGCCGGAGAAACGCCCGGCACGCCACCCAAAAGGACGCCGCGGCCACCGTTGGCCTTTTGCAAGGTCCATGCGCCGACCTGCGGGGCAAGACGGCCCGCAACTTCGGACATCGGAGCGAGAAGCGGCAGGCCGCCGCGATCGTCGGTCACGGTCTCATAGGCAATGCAGGTCGCGCCCGAGGCGAGAAGGTCTTTGGTCTGCTCCGGATCGGGAGCAAGGTGGAGATAGGTGAAGAGGATCTGGCCCTCGCGCAGCATCTTGCGCTCGCCCGATTGGGGCTCTTTCACCTTCACGATCATGTCGGCCGCTGCGAAGACATCCTTCGCGGTGCCAGCAATTCTGGCGCCGACAGCGACATAGTCGGCGTCGGAGAAGCCAGCGCCAGCACCTGCGTTGGTCTCAATGGTGACGGTATGACCGGCCTTGATGGCTTCAAAAGCGGCGCTTGGCGTCATGCCAACGCGGAATTCCTGAGGCTTGATTTCCTTCGGGCAACCGATGTGCATCGGGCATCCTCCCAATAAGTGTTCGAATCTGACGCGAATATCGCGCAGTCGGCGCGCAAGTTCTTGGGTATCTCGTGTTGATATTCGCGACGTTTTGGTGAAAACGTGCAGATATTGATTTAAAAACGCCAGAAGAGTGCGCCAGATGGAAATAGACAGCACGGATCGTCGAATACTCGAAGCCCTCCAAAAGGACGGACGAATCTCGCACGCAGATCTGTCGGAGAGGGTGAATCTGTCGCCTTCCGCCTGCCATCGGCGGGTCCAGAGGCTTGAAGCCTCGGGGTATATCAGGGGGTATGTCGCGCTTCTGGATCCGCGCAAGCTTGGGCGACAGACCACTGTTTTCGTCGAGATCACCCTCAACGGGCAGGCAGATGAAATTCTGGAAGCGTTCGAGCGGGCGGTTTCGCGCGTGCCCGAAGTTCTCGAATGCCACCTGATGGCCGGAACGGCAGACTATCTGCTCAAGGTCATCGCCCGCGATACCGACGATTTCGCCCAAATCCACCGCCGCTATCTGGCGACCCTTCCGGGCGTCCAGACGATGCAATCGTCCTTCTCTCTCAAGAACGTGCGCCAGACGACTGCGATCCCGATCGGCTAGCTATTTCTCCCGCGGGGTCCAGTCGGCAGGCGGAACCTGACGGCGGCGCAGGCGGACGGCGAGGCCGAGCGCCACGCCGACGACGATTGCGATGGTCAGGTCGGCCAGAACCGTGAGCAGAAACGTCACCAACAGAACCGCTTGGTCGGCCCGCGGTTTGGCAAGCTGCGCCCGCCATTTGTGGGGCTCGGCCATGTTCCACGCCGTAAGAATCAAGAGACCCGCAAGAGCGAGCATGGCAAGATAGCCGGCCATCGGTGCAACAAGCCACATGATGATCAAGATCGTCAGTGCGTGAATGATGCCAGCCAGCGGCGTTCGCCCTCCGGCGCGAATATTGGTTGCGGTGCGGGCGATGGCGCCTGTTGCCGGCAGGCCGCCGAAGAGCGACGAGCCGAAATTGGCAATGCCTTGGGCGATCAGTTCGGCATTGGGGCGATGTTTGCCGGCGGTCATTCGGTCGGCGACCATCGCCGACAAAAGTGATTCCACCCCGGCAAGAAAGGCGATGACCATGGCCGACGGGAAAAGCTCTTGCAGCCGCGCAACCGAGATTTCGGGGAATTTCGGGGCCGGCAGGGTTCGCGCCAAATCCCCAAACCGCGAACCGTTGGTGTCGGTGTCGATCGGCGTCATCGCCACTGCCATCGACACCAGGGCCACGGCAACGATCAGGCCCGGCAGCTTGGGCGCCGCGCGGCGGAAGAGCACGATCAAGACCATCGTCACAAGCGCGACCAAGATCGCTTCGGCATTCACCGAACCGCGCTCTGCCCAGAGGGCGGGGATCTTTTCAAGAAAATCCGCTGGCACCTTGTCGATCGACAGGCCAAAGAAATCCTTGAGCTGGCTGGTGCCGATGATGACAGCGATCCCCATCGTAAAGCCGTCGATCACCGCTTCGGGGATATAGGCGATCAAGCTTCCGGCGCGCAGGAAGCCGGCAAGAAGAAGGATAAGGCCGGCCATAAGGGTGGCGATGACCAGGCCGTCATAGCCATGCGCCGCGATCACCCCATAGACGACGACGATGAAGGCGCCCGTCGGGCCGCCGATCTGGGTATGCGATCCGCCGAAGGCCGAAATCAGGAATCCGCCGATGATCGCCGTGATCAGCCCCGTGGCGGGATCGGCCCCTGACGCTATGGCAATGGCAAGGCTGAGCGGGATCGCCACCATTGCGACGGTCATGCCCGACAGGGCGTCTGCCGTCAGACTGGTGCGGGTCGTCTCGGGAAATGTGTCGAGAATGGCTGGACGACGCACGATAGCCTCCACGTCTTTGCCGCGAGACTAGCACCGCCCCGGAAAAAACAAACCCCCGGAGCCAGAGGCTGCGGGGGCCGTTTTTCGCGTTCGTCAGGGGGTGCTTAGAGCAGACCCTCACGCTGCGCCTTCTTACGAGCCAGCTTGCGCTGACGGCGGATGGCCTCGGCCTTCTCGCGCGCCTTGCGGATCGACGGCTTCTCGAAATGTTGCTTGAGCTTCATCTCGCGGAATACGCCTTCACGCTGCAGCTTTTTCTTCAGAGCGCGGAGCGCCTGATCGACGTTATTGTCACGAACACTAACCTGCATGTGGTTTTCACCACCTCTCTAAGTTGGATTTGCATAAGTTGCAGGAGCGCGCCGTATAGCAAAGGCCCGGTTCTTTGTCTAGTCTGGGGCAGGTAAGGAGTCTGCCATGCCCAAACGCGCCAAACCCGTTGATCTTCAAGGTCTTCTCGATGCTGTCTTGCCGCACGTTGCTTTTGATGGCTGGTCAGAGGCCGCGCTCAAGGCGGGGGCGGCAGAGCTTGGCGCCGACGAGCAGACGATCAAGGCGCTCTGCCCGCGAGGAGCAATTGATCTTGCGGTTGCGTATCATAATCGCGGCGACGATGAAATGGCGGCCGCAATGGCCGGGGCCGATCTTGGCGCGATGCGCTATAGCGCGCGCGTGGCCTTCGCGTTGCGCCAGCGCCTTGCTCACGCCGACCGCGAGGCCGTCCGCCGCGGCACGGCGCTGTTTTCGCTGCCGCACCATGCTGCGGAAGGGGCGGCGCTGATCTGGGGCACGGCGGATCGCATCTGGAACGAGCTGGGCGATACCTCGCGCGATGTGAACTGGTATTCCAAACGGGCGATCCTCTCGGCGGTCTATTCCTCGGTCGTATTGTTCTGGCTCGGGGACGAGAGCGGCGGCGAGGCAACCGATGCCTTCATCGACCGCCGGATCGAGAATGTGATGCAGTTTGAGATGGCCAAGGCCCAGCTTCGAGACAGCAAGGCATTCGGGCCGCTCATGAAGGGTTTGGGGCAGGCGCTGTCGGGGGTTCGCGCCCCGCGCAGAGAACCTGCATCGGACCTGCCCGGCCATTGGGCGCCCGAAGGGCCGAAGGAAGGATGACCACAATGATGCGCGCCATAGAAATTTCCCGCCCCGGCGGGCCCGAGGTTCTGACCCCGGCCAAGCGGCCAATCCCAGAGCCGGGCTATGGGCAAGTGCGCATTCGTGTGGCCTATGCGGGGGTGAACCGCCCCGACGCCCTTCAGCGGGCCGGATCCTATGCGCCGCCGCCGACGGCATCCGACCTGCCGGGGCTTGAGGCGTCCGGGGTCATTGATGCGGTGGGTGCCGGAGTTTCGGGCCTGCGAGCGGGCGATGAAGTCTGCGCGCTTTTGCCGGGCGGCGGCTATGCCGACTATGTCGTCACGCCCGCAGCACATTGCCTGCCGATCCCCAACGGGCTCTCGCTGAAAGAGGCGGCTTGCCTGCCGGAGACCTGTTTCACGGTCTGGTCCAATGTCGTTATGCGGGGCGGACTGAAGGCCGGCGAGCGGTTCCTCGTGCATGGCGGCTCGTCCGGTATCGGCACGACAGCGATCCAGATCGCCGCAGCACTCGGCGCGCGTGTTTTCACCACCGCGGGCAGCAAGGAAAAATGCGCGGCTTGCGGGGCGCTCGGGGCCGAACGGGCGCTCAATTACCACGAAGAGGATTTCGTTCTGGCGCTGAGGGCCGAGGGCGGCGCGAACCTGATCCTCGACATGGTTGGCGGGCCCTATTTCGAGCGTAACCTCAAGGCGCTGGCCGACGAGGGGCGCCTAGTTCAGATCGCCTTCCTGAAAGGCGCCGGGATCGAGGCGAACTTGTCGCAGATCATGATGCGCCGCCTGACCTTCACCGGCTCGACCCTGCGGCCGCAGTCCGATCTGGCAAAGGCTGCCATCGCCAAAGAGCTTTTGGAAAACGTGTGGCCAATGATCGAAGCAGGCAAATTCCGACCTGTAATGGACCGTGAATTTGATCTTGAAAACGCAAGCGAGGCCCATGCGCGCATGGAATCCTCAGCCCATATCGGAAAGATCGTTTTGAACGTCGCTGGCTAGACGCGTTTCTTGAGCGCGATGTAAAGGCAGATGACAATCGCAATGGCGATGATCGTCTGCGGGGTGATCGCGAAGATCAGCAACGACAGGTTGGTCACGACCCCTGTGACATAGGGGCCGGAATCCTCTCCCAACAATATGTAGACCAAGACGATGAGGGCGACGAGCACCGCCATGACTTCGGCTGCTTTCAAGAAAAGAGCTTGAAGTCTGGAGAGCGCGCTTTGGATCCTATCCATCTATTGGCCTTGCTGCTGGAAGAGGTAATATTCTTATCTTCTACTGCTTACTTCTGCAGCAGGTGCAGCACAACGCCCAGAGTGATCAGGCCGGCGAGGCCAGCGCTGCCGAGCGAGCTCACCAGAGCGGTGATGTTGCCGACGACGTCACCGAGGAACGCCATGTTATTAGCGCCAACCAGAAGCGACGCTACGATTGCAAGAGCCAGCAGCGCGATGCCGATTTCGGTCAGCGTGCCGATGGTTTTTTTGGCTTTATCCAACATTGTTCTCTTCCCTGTGTTGTTGAGCGCGTCGATAGGCCGCGCGTGCCACTACAAAGTCGGCAAAAATCCGCCTAGTCAACAAATATCGCACAGAAATTATCTCGGGGTCGATATTTGGTACCAAATAGCAACATCATCCGCAGGATGTTGGGGTTCGTTTCCAACTTGCGCGTCAAGGCCTTACGGTCTGCCGCGGCCTGTCGCCCGATCCGCGTCTCTCGCGGGAACGTGCAAGGGTTGACTCTCGGTTCTTGAGCATAACCCAGACGCGCGAATCAATCCCCCAGGCGGCGATTCAGGCCTTTCCCTGTCAAAGGACGCCGCGGCGCGACGGAATTTTTAGACCTTTTCACCGGCCGATCTGGCGACTATATAGCCCCCAAGTTCCCCAACAAAGAGAACTGGGTCCGCTGGGCCCGCCCTATTCCGGGGCACGGGGAAGGCTTGTGTATTAGGAGAGGCCCATGTCTGACAAACCGATCATGGCAAAGGCCACCGCCGTCTGGCTGGTGGACAACACGACCATCACTTTCAAGCAGATCGCCGAATTCGTCGGGATGCACGAGCTTGAGGTTCAAGGCATCGCCGATGGCGATGTGGCAACCGGCGTGAAGGGCTTCGACCCGATCGCCAACAACCAGCTGACGGCAGAAGAGATCGAGAAAGCCGAGAAGGACCCCGAACACAAGCTCAAGCTCAAGTTCAACCCGGCCGCCACCGGCGAAGAAAAGCGCCGCGGCCCACGCTATACGCCGCTCTCCAAGCGCCAGGACCGGCCCGCATCGATCCTTTGGCTGGTGAAATTCCACCCCGAGCTTTCGGACGGTCAGGTCGCCAAGCTTGTCGGCACGACCAAGCCGACCATTCAGGCGATCCGCGAGCGGACCCATTGGAACATCTCGAATATCGATCCGATTGATCCGGTCGCTCTGGGCCTGTGCAAACAGTCCGAACTGGATGCCGCGGTTCAGAAGGCCAACGCCAAGAAAGCCAAGGAAGGCGGCGTCATGTCCGACGACGAGCGCCGCAAACTCGTCTCGACCGAGCAAAGCCTCGGTATGGCGCCCGAGCCGAAAATGCCTTCGGCCATTGCCGGCCTCGAGACGTTTAGCCTTTCGGCCAGCGATGACGAAAAAGACAACACCGATTTCTCGGACGCCGACAGCTTCTTCAACCTGCCGGATGATGATGACGAGGACGACGACGACAAGTAGGTTGTCGCCCAAACAGCCCCGAAACCCCGGCCATCGTGCCGGGGTTTTGCGTTTCTAGAGAGCTCTGCGGGCCTTGAGCGCGGCGCTGATCGTTCCGTCGTCGAGATAATCGAGCTCGCCGCCGACCGGCACGCCCTGCGCCAGCGAAGTGACGCGCAGCTCGGGAAGCTGGTCGGCGATATAATGTGCGGTGGTCTGGCCGTCGATGGTGGCGCCAAGGGCGAGGATCACCTCCGAGACGTTTTCCTCGGCAATCCGATCAAGAAGGCGGGGGATTCGCAGCTCGTCGGGGCCGACCGCGTCGAGCGCCGAGAGCGTGCCGCCCAGAACGTGATAGCGCCCCTTGAACACGCCTGACCGTTCCATCGCCCAAAGATCGGCCACATCCTCGACAACGCAGATTTCGCCGTTGGCGCGGCGAGAGTCCGCGCAGATATCGCACAGATCGCCCCTGCCGATATTGCCGCAGCGCGCACATTCGCGGGCGGTCGTGCCGACTTTGTGGAGCGCCTCGGCCAAGGGAAGAAGCTGAACTGTGCGTTTCTTGATGAGATGCAGCACCGCCCGCCGCGCCGATCGCGGCCCGAGGCCCGGAAGCCGGGCCATCAGCTCGATCAGCGCCTCGATATCGGGGGTGCCTTGGGTCATTCCCGGCCTAGAAGGGCATCTTCATGCCCGGCGGAAGGCCAAGGCCGTCGGTCAGTTTCTGCATCTCTTCGGCGGCGCGGTCTGTGGCCTTGGCTTGCGCATCCTTGACGGCGGCGAGGATCAGGTCCTCGACCATTTCCTTGTCGTCCGATGAAAAGATCGACGGATCGATATTGAGCGCTTTCAGTTCGCCCTTGGCGGTGGCTGTGGCCTTTACAAGGCCGGCCCCGGCCTCGCCCTCGACCATGATATTGGCCATGTCTTCCTGAAGCTGGGCGATCTTGCCCTGCATTTCCTGCGCGGCCTTCATCATTTTGGCCATATCGCCGAGGCCGCCTAGACCTTTGAGCATCGGGGTCTCCTTGGTTGTTCCCGCTCCAGATATGGCCGCGGGGCATGGGGGGCAAGGGTCAGTCTTCTTCGAAAGGATCCAATTCGTCTTCGACCTCCGGCAGCGCCTCGGTCAGCGCGGTTTGCGCCTGCTCAGCGGCGGTCCGGACTTCGGTGATCTTCGATTTCGGAAAGGCGTGAAGGACGGCTTGCACCAGAGGATGGCTTGCCGCCTCGGCCTTGAGGGCGATCGCCTCGGCATCGCGAAGCTCGGCGATGGTCTCCGCGCCGCCGGAATTGACGAGGGTCACGGCCCAGCGGTTGCCGGTCCAGGCCTGAAGCCGTGCGCCAAGGCGCGGGGCAAGGTCGCTGGGCGCGCCGGGGGCTGGCTCAAACTCGATCCGCCCCGGTTGATAGCGGGCAAGGCGGATGCCGGTTTCCACCTCGACCAGAAGCTTCACGTCGCGATGGGCGCGGATCAGTTCGACCACGTCTTCAAAGCGGGCATAGCGGGCGAGCGCATCCTCGGCGAGGGCAGCCGCCGCCTGCGCCTCGTGGGCCGAGGGGCCGCTCGGCCCGCTATGGGTGGGTGCGGGTGTATGGGCGCGGGCGTAGGTGCTGGCGCTGCCCGCCTGCGGCGCGCGGCCTCCGCCAACGGGGCCGGAGGGCGGGGGCGTCGCGTCCTGAAGCTTGCGAACCAGCTCGTCCGGCGTGGGCAGGTCGGCCACATGGGTCAGTCGGATCACCGCCATCTCGGCGGCCATCATTGCGTTCGGCGCGAGCGCGACCTCTTCAAGCGCCTTGAGCAACATCTGCCACAGCCGTGTCAGAACCCGCATGGAGATGGCGGCGGCCATCGCCTGCCCGCGGCTCCGCTCGTCGGGAGAGATGGTCGGATCATCGGCGGCCTCGGGCGTGATCTTGATCACCGAAACCCAATGGGCGATCTCGGCCAGATCCCGCAGGATCGCCATCGGGTCGGCGCCGTCGGCATATTGGCTCGAAAGTTCGGTCAGCGCCGCGGCGGCTTCGCCCTTGAGGATCATGTCGAAAAGATCGAGAACACGCCCACGATCGGCCAGCCCGAGCATGGCTCGAACCTGATCGGCGGTCGTTTCTCCCGCGCCGTGGCTGATTGCCTGATCGAGAAGCGAGGTCGCATCGCGGGCCGATCCCTCGGCCGCACGGGTGATAAGGGCGAGGGCATCGTCGGCTATCCCGGCGCCTTCCGAAGTGGCGATCTTGCGCAGAAGCGCAATCATCACCTCGGGCTCGATCCGGCGCAGATCAAACCGCTGGCACCGCGACAGGACCGTGACCGGAACCTTGCGGATCTCGGTCGTGGCAAAGATGAATTTAACGTGGGCGGGCGGCTCTTCCAGCGTTTTCAACAGCGCGTTGAAGGCGCTCGTCGAGAGCATATGCACCTCGTCGACGATGTAGATCTTGAAGCGCGCCGATGCCGCACGATAGTGCACGCTGTCGATGATCTCGCGGATATCGCCCACGCCGGTGCGCGAGGCGGCGTCCATCTCCATCACATCGACGTGGCGGCCCTCCATGATCGCGACACAGTGTTCGCACTGGCCGCAGGGCTCGGTCGTTGGTCCGCCGTTTCCATCGGGGCCGATGCAGTTCATCCCCTTGGCGATGATCCTTGCGGTGGTGGTTTTGCCGGTGCCGCGAATGCCCGTCATGATGAAGGCCTGCGCGATCCGGTCGGCGGCAAAAGCGTTTTTCAGCGTTCGGACCATTGCGTCCTGCCCGACCAGATCGGCAAATGTCTCGGGCCGATACTTTCGGGCGAGAACCTGATATGGTTTGGCTGTGGTCTCGGACATTAGGATCTCTGGGCTATGTTCCAGAGCAGGGTAATGGGCGGGAAGGGCGAGGTCCACCGAGAAGGAGTGTGCATGGCCGAGTTTGTGGTCAGGGAAGTCGAAGCGGGTGGCGGGCGCATAGGCTTGGCGCCATTGCCCGGAAGGGGGGGCCGGTTCGACCTGGATTTCACACAACTCGTCGCATGGGATCCGGCCCTTGTCATCAGCATGACAACCATGTCCGAGATGGAAAGTCGCGGTGCAAGCGGGCTTGGCCACGATCTTGCAGCCCTTGGAATCGCATGGGAACATTTGCCGGTCGTCGATTTCGGCACTCCGGGCGGCGTGGTCGACGAGGCTTGGCCGGCCCTGTCGTTGGTCGCGCGCTCGATTCTCGTGGGCGGCGGCAAGGTGCTTGTGCATTGCCACGGTGGCTGCGGACGATCGGGGATGATCGTCTTGCGGCTTATGGTCGAGCTCGGAGAAGAGCCAGAGGCCGCGCTTTACCGTTTGCGCGGCGTCCGTCCCTGCGCCGTCGAGACCGAAGGGCAATTTGATTGGGCGCGCCGCGTCCCTATTCCTTCCACCCCCGACGCTTGAATTCGGATCTTTCCCGTCCGGCCTTCGACTGCTTTGCAAAGCGGCTATGACGGGCACGGGATTCGTGAACGGCTTCGGTGTTGTGCTGGTCCTCCCGTTGCAGCTTTTGCCAACGGGCATACCGCGCCGGATCAAGGCGCCCTTCCTCCATTGCGGCAAGGATGGCGCAGCCCGGTTCCGTTTCGTGCCGGCAATCGCTGAAACGGCAGGCGGTTGTCATCTCGGCGATATCGGAAAAGATCTGCTCGATCCCTTCGGCAACATCCGCAAGGCGCAGCTCTCGCATTCCCGGCGTGTCGATCAGCCAGCCACCAGCAAGCGTCGGGCGGAGCACACGAGAGGTGGTTGTGTGCCGGCCCTTGGCGTCGTCCTCGCGGATGCCTTGGGTCGCGTCCGCGATGCCGGTCAGACTGTTCTGGATCGTGGTCTTGCCGACACCCGAAGAACCGACAAGAGCAAGTGTCTGCCCGTTTCGGCACCAGGGTTCGAGCCGGGCCACATCCTCGGCGTCGCAGGCGTTTATGGCGATGGCGATGGCCAGAGGCGACAGGCGCTGGGCATTCTGCCTGTAGTCGTCGGCATCGGCGGCGAGATCGGCTTTGGTCAAGATGATCAGCGGCAAGGCCCCGCCCGCCGTGCAGATCGCCAGATAACGTTCCAGCCGCGCGGGATTGAAATCGGCATTGCAGCTGGTAACGATCCCCAGCATATCGACATTGGCCGCGATGATCTGGCCTTTCGATTCTTCTCCGGCGGCGCGGCGGCCGATGAGGGTCAGCCTCTCGAGCCGTCTGAGCGCGCTTGCTCCGTCTTGAACAACCCAGTCGCCAACGGCAAGCCGGCCTGTTTCTTCCTGTGTCGTGAGCGACAAAAGGCCTTGAGGGGAAATCGCCTCAAGCCTGTCGCGGTGAACGGCGCTGATCCGCGCCACGGCCTCGCCTAATTGAACCTGACGAGCAAAATGCGCCGACCATCCAAGGCCGGCAAGTTCGTGATCTGTCACTGTGATGTGCCTTTTGAAACGTGTGAAAGAACGCCGAAAATGGCGCAGCGGTTCACAACGGGCGGCGGCCTGACCTCAGGCGGCGGCCCGGAGGCGGGTTGCAATCTCCATGAATTGTCCTCCTCCGTCTGACTGGCAACAAGACAAGCTAACCCGAAACGGGCAGTCCTGCCAAGAGGTTTGAGGAAAGGTGAGAGGCTGGACAACGACCCAAGCGGGGCTCGTTACGGCTGCTTCCTTCCGGACCTGACCGGGTTGGCGAGGCGCTCGCCCGCGCCAACCTCTCGGGGGTCATATAGCGGCGGCGGCGGCGGGGTTCAAGGCTAGTTGGCGGCCGGGGCAAAGTGTTGGGATCGGTCCGATAGATCCACCTCGAACCGTTGGATCCCTTGACGAGCCTGACCGACGGGTCGCAGGGGGCCGTCTTTGGTAAGATCGGGCAGGATGGCTTCGTCCGCTTCGATCCAGGCCGAGGTTGCGGGCTGGGGCACAAAGCGCCAGACCGGCGGATTGTCGGCAGTCAACGGCCCTTCTCCCAAGTGGTTTTGAATCGCCGTCGACAGAAGATCGCCGTTCTCGGAGACGACCGGACAGCCGCCGAAAAGATCGGAGCTGCCTTCCCCCAGCCTGTGGCTGCTGAGTGCAACGACGAAACTGTCCTCGTCGGAAACCTCGATCCCTCGATAGCGTAGGTCGGCGATTCGCGGCAGTCCGGGTGCGAGATTGATCCGGTAGGTAAGGCCATAGAGTATGTCGAAGGTATAGCCGGGCTTGCCCGGGTCGATCAAAGGCTGAAGCCGAACGCCGGGCTGGACGGAAACGAATACCGATGCCGCGCGCGCCAGCCAGCGCCGCAGTTGAGACGCTGTCGCAACGATCGCACAGCAGCGGTCTGGAAAGGGCACCAATTCAAACACCTGCCGTCGGCGAATGCAGCCCGTCTCGATCTTGATGGGGCTCTGACGGGGGGCGACGGCAGACAAGAGCGGCAGATCGGCCCACGGAGAGCCGAGAAGTCGTTCCGAAACAGAACGCGACTGCGCGCGGGCCAGCAGGGAAAGGCACGGATCCGGCGTCAGAAGCGGTGTCAGACTATGCAGCAGCGAAAGGGTCTTGCCGACAATCTGATTGCAGGCTTGGCGTGTCGCCTGATGGATGGTGTCGAGCTCTCTGACGATCGCGGGGTGCGCAGCCACGTCGGATGGCGTCGGCGAAAGCAGATCGACCTTCGAGGCCGCAACCCGCCAACGGCGGCCTTCTCGACCCACATCAAGCACGATCCTCCCAAGCTGGCTGCCAAAGGCGCCCGGCGCGACCGCCGGTTTGCCGCAGATGTGACCGGTGGTCGCGTCGACCTCTGGCAAGGGGTCGCATTGGTGCCCGGGAAAGGGCTGGTGAGTATGACCGCCGACAATTGCGTCGATCCCTTCAATCGAGGCGATCCTGAGAATCGCATCCTGTCTGGAGGCACCAGACGCGGGCATACCCGAATGGCACAGGGCCAGAATGATGTCAGCCGCGCCTTCGCGAAGGCGCCGGACGGCGGCTTTGGCAGCAATGACCATGTCGTCGGCGACGTTTTCGGCAGAGCCCGCGCCCGGAGGGGTGAGGCCGAGAATGCCGACGCGCAGGGCAATCCTCTGTCCCGCCGCGCCGTGAAAGGTCCGCTCCAGAATGACCTCCTTCTTGAGGTTTGGTAGGCGATCTTGCACCCGGCCGGTCATCCCCAAATTGGCACAGAGAAACGGGAAGTTGGCGCAGGACAAAGCGGCCCGCAAGACTGTCGGGCCATAGTCGAATTCGTGATTGCCGATCCCGGCCGCATCATATTCGGCAATATTCATCGCGGCGATGGCGGGATGGAACGCCGCTACAGCGTCAGAGATGCCCTCGGCGACCACATCAGCCATTGGGGTTCCCTGCAGAAAGTCGCCGTTGTCGACCAGCAAGGTATTGTGATTCTCGGCCCTCAACCTGTCGATCAATGTCGCGAGGGTGGCCAGATCACCCGCGCCGCTTGGCCTGTCGCGGAGATAATCAAAGGGAAATAGCCGCATATGCAGATCCGTTGTCGCAAGAATCTGCATGCTGAAGGTTGTGTCTTCTCTCGGTTCTTCTTGGTCCAACCTGCTGCTCAGCCTCCCGATGTTCAATACAACCATAGGAAGAGTTTTGGCTATTTCCAGCGGTTCTGTTCTTGATGTTTGAAAAAGCCCATCGGCCATGCCAGTTCTGCCACATGGAAAATGCTCTCTCACGAATTGCCTTTGTCGGCGCCAGTCTGGATCGCAGCGCCCATCTTCGCGGAAAGACGGACGACCTTCATAGCCTCGCCGCGAGCGATGGCGGGCGCTTTCTTGTCCTCTGGCGTGGTCGCCCTCTGGTTTGCGGCGCACAGAAACACCGGCTCGCACTCCTGCCCGAAGGCCATCCCGTGCTGAAAGACGCAGAGTTACCTCCGATCTTTCTTGGGATGTCCGAGGGAAAGGCCTATTTCGCCTGCGAACTTTCCAAGTGGGTTCCCGATACCTTGGGCGAAGAAGCCACAGGCATCTTTGATCTCAACGAGTATTCCCATCCCGATCTGCCGCCCGATCATCTGTTCTGCGATCTCAGAGCGGTGATGACCCGCCTTTCGCCGCTTGACGCCGAATTGGCGGCGACGGCGAAAAGCCTCTTGGTTTGGCACGCGAGCCATCGCTTCTGTTCGGCCTGCGGGGCGGAGAGCCAAAGCATTCAATCTGGCTGGCAGCGGAAATGTCCGACCTGTGGCGCCATGCACTTTCCGCGGACCGATCTGGTCGTGATCATGCTGGTGACGCTTGGCAATTCGGTTCTTCTCGGGCGGTCGCCCGGTTGGCCCGAGGGGATGTATTCCTTGCTTGCCGGTTTCATGGAACCAGGCGAGACGATCGAGGCCGCGATCCGACGCGAGGTTTTCGAAGAGACGGGGGTCAAGATCGGAGATGTAGGGCTCATGGCCAGCCAGCCCTGGCCCTATCCAAGCTCTTTGATGATTGGCTGTCGGGCGGAGGCCTTGAGCCACGAAATCACCCTCGATCCCGTCGAGCTCGAGAATGCCCTATGGGTGAGCCGCGAGACGCTGGTTGATGTGTTTGCCGGTCTGCATCCGGTCATCCGCCCTTCGCGCCGGGGATCAATCGCTCACGCGCTTTTGCTCGATTGGCTTGCAGACCGCAGCGATTGACCTAAAACAGTGCGGAAAAACCGGAATGCAGGCACATGAAACTTAGCGCTCGCGAAGATATCGAAGCACCGATCGACCATGTCTTTGACAGAGTGGGGGATTTTGCACTTCTCGAACGGTCGGCGATGCGGCGCGGGGTTGAAGTTGTCCGAAACGTGGTTGAGGGCAAGACAACATGGGCCCTTGCATTTACGTTTCGCGGCGGGGCCCGAAATGCGCTGGTCACTTTGGAAAAGGTCGAAAGCCCAAGCCTGCTCGTAGCGAGTTTTTCCTCAGGCGGCCTTGCGGGTCAGACGATTGTCGAGCTGATCGCGCTTTCGCGAAACCGGACACGTCTTTGCATTGCGGTCGAATTTGTGCCGCAAACATTGTCGGCACGCCTGATGGTCCAGTCGCTGCGGCTTGCCAAGATGACCATCATGCGCCGGTTCAAAACCCGTGTCGCCGGTATCGCCGAAGAGATTGAAGAAGGCTACCGCGGCTGATTAGTCGCGAACTTTTTCGTGCCGGCGGGCGGCGGCCGGATAGACCCCCATAAGCTTCAGATGATCGGTGAAATAGTCCAGCTCTTCGAAGGCGAGCTGGACATTACGATCGTCCGGGTGGCCCTCGATCTCGGCGTAAAATTGCGTCGCGGTGAAATGGCCCCCAACCATATAGCTTTCGAGCTTGGTCATGTTGACCCCGTTGGTCGCAAAACCGCCCATCGCCTTATAAAGCGCGGCGGGGATGTTGCGGACGCGGAACACGAAACTGGTCATCATGCCGAACTTGCCGCGGCGCTTGAGGTCGGGCTCGCGGGCCATGATCAGGAAGCGGGTGGTGTTGCGGTCGTGATCTTCGACGTGCCGCGCCAGAATATCGAGGCCATAGATCTTGGCGGCAATCTCGGACGCAAGGGCGCCCTCTGCGGGGTCGCCAAGCGCAGCGATCTCGCGGGCGGCGGCGGCATTGTCGGACCAGTTTAGCGTGTGCAGGTTGTTGTCACGGATAAACTCTCTCGCCTGCCCCAGAAGAATGGACATGCTTCGCACCCGCTTGAGGTCCGCTAGTCTGGAGCCCGGAATGCCGAGCGCGTTGATATGCACCCGCACAAAGGCTTCGTCGACGATGTGAAGCCCACTGTCGGGAAGCAATTGGTGCACGTCGGCGACGCGCCCGTAGGTCGAATTCTCGACGCCGATCATCCCAAGTTCGGCGTCACCCTTGCGAACAGCCTCGATGGCGTCTTCGAAAGTGGCGCAAGGCAGAGGGTCGAAGTCAGGGCGTGCTTCGATGCAAGCCTGATGGCCGTAGGCTCCGGGCTCTCCCTGAAATGCGATCCGTGCCGACATGGCGTTTCTCCCCTGCAATCATCAAAATGGGCAATAAGTCGCGCCACTACAGCTTGCAAGACCCCTCTGGAAGCGGATACATAGCCCGGAAACTGCGAACAAAATGGAACGCGACATGTTCGACACAATGACTATCACGAAGGCCGTCGCCGGTGTCTGCACCGCTCTGCTGATCTTTCTCTTCGGCAAATGGGCCGCTGAATCGCTTTATGGCGGGGCTGCCGAGGCGCATGGCGAAGAACATGCGCAGGCCTATGTAATCCCGGTCGAAGACGCTGGCGCTGACAGCATCGGCGGGGAAGCGGTCGAAGAAGGCCCCGATTTCGCGACCCTCTACGCGTCGGCTGACGCCGCTGCCGGCGAAGGCCTGTGGCGCAATTGCCGCGCATGTCACTCGCTTGAGGCTGGCAAGAATGGCACCGGTCCGTCGCTGCACGGCATCGTTGGCCGCACGGTCGATGCGGCCGAAGGCTATAGCTATTCGGGTGCGCTCGAAGCTGTCTACGACGTCTGGAGCCCCGAACACCTCGATGCCTTCCTGACCGATCCCAAGGGCGCAGCACCCGGCACCAAGATGACTTTCAAGGGCATCTCGAAAGCCGAAGATCGTGCCAATCTGATCGCCTATCTGGCAACGCAGGGCTGATCCGGTCGGATATCTGACAAAGAAGGCCGCTCTCAGGAGCGGCCTTTTTCGTCTAGGCCGAACGGAAACCGTTTGGGGCGGTTGCCGTTTCCCAGAGTTGGCCAGTGTTGCCCAGAGTTGGCCTGATGGCCGCCAAGGCCACGTCCTGCGGCTCTTGTGCCGGCCCGCCACTCTCAAGTCTGATGGTGTCCCCTCTGAGCGACTATGCCGCTAGCCTGCCTCGCCGATCAGCGAGCAGCCTACAGACCGCGCCTGAAGCCGACGGCAAGCCAGCTCGGCGGTCTCGCGGCTCAGGCCCATGAAATTCGCCTCATACCCGCGCGAGCCCTGGGTGATCTTGCGCAGCGAGCCATCGAGCGTGGTCATTTCATTGAGCGCCACTCTCAGCAGCACACGCTCGGCCTCGTAGCGGGTGTTATAGATGCCGACATTGATGCCCCAGTGTCGCCCGCCGGAGGTGGAGATGCGGGTTACGACTTCGGGCTCGGCTGGCGAAGGGAGCGCGCCGACAACAGCAGACGCCATCACCACGTCGCTCGGGCGCGGTTGCGTGGCGACGCTGGCCGCAATGGCGGCGGCGATCTGGTCTGCCTCGGCCGCTTCGGCGCTTGGGCCGGCTTCTTCAAAATCATCTTCGCCCGCCAGAGCCAGCTCCAGTGCCTGGGCAATCGTATCCGCTTCGGCAACCTGCAGCGGCACTGCGCCGGCGGTCGGTCGTGCGGAGGGGCGCAGGCTGGTCGTGACAAGCCCGGTGACCCGTATCGTCTTGCCTGCCGTGCCCGCAGAGGATTCGCTCGCCGATGCGACAACGACCGTATTGTCGTCGGGAATCGTCCCCATGCGTGGCAATGCAACCTTCACGTGCGGTTGGGCGCGGGCAAAGCCCATGTCGAGAAGCTCGAAAACCTTGGCGTTGCGGTCGGCGGTTGAAGAGCCGCCGAAGACGGTCGCGATGATCCGTTCGGTTCCGCGCTCGGCCGAAGCGACAAGGTTGTAGCCGGCAGCGCGAGTATAACCTGTCTTGATGCCATCCGCACCGCGATAGGCATCGAGGAAACGCCGGTTTGTATTGTTGACCTGCGCGATGCCGGCGTAGGCCGACCGCCGCGAGAAGAGGTTATAATACTGCGGAAAGTCGTAGATCATATGGCGCCCGAGGATGCTCATGTCGGTCGCCGTCGACAGATGCCCTGTCTCGGTGAGGCCGTTGGCATTGCGGAAAGTGGTGCGCGTCATGCCCATCGCCGCAGCGGTGCGGTTCATCCGGCGGGCGAAAGCGGCCTCGGAACCTTCAAGCGCGATGCCAATGGCGGTGGCCGCATCATTTGCGGATTTCACGGCGGCGGCGCGGATCAGGTAGCGCAGGCGGATTTCCTGACCAACCCGCAACCCAAGTTTCGACGGCGGCTCATTGGCTGCATCCGAGGTGATCCGCACGGGCGTATCGAGCGTGATCTCGCCCCTCTCGATTGCCTGAAACGCGATGTAGAGGGTCATCATCTTGGTGAGCGAGGCAGGATGCAGGCGCGTGTCCGCGTTGCGGGAATGGAGGATCTCGCCGGTGCGGGCATCCATGACCAACGCGGCATAGGGCGCGGCCCCGACGGCCACAGGAGCCATTAGGGCGACAAACGTCCACAACACGATGAAAAGCCCGATACGGGCTTTCTGCCAAAAACGACTCAGCACGTCGTCGCCTCTTACTGCCTCATGGCGCCGACTTCATGGTGACGCCTAATTATGGCAGGACCGTAGCATGAAGCGATTCTCAGGAAAACACTTTATTTTCAAAGGTTTTTGCGACAGGCGCACCGGGGAGGATCAATATCTGGTATGTGGTGGCGGTAGATCCCCTATATGATGGGCGTGCGCTAGAGGCCTGCAATCAACAACGGGAGCTCTCCGAGGTGCGCAATCTGATGGAAACGCGAAGTGTTCGCGGGTGCTTCGGCCTTCTCGTGATCCCATGTCAGATCATGGGGAACATAGGTTCCCCATGCGCCGGCGGCGATGGCGGGCAGGATGTCCGAGCGCATCGAATTGCCAACCATCATCGCCCGCGGCCTGTCGCGGCGGGCAAAGATACGCTGATAGACCTCGGGGGTCTTTTCGCTGACGATCTCGACAGCGTCGAAATAATCGCCAAGGCCCGATTGGGCGAGCTTTTGTTCCTGATGCAGAAGGTCGCCCTTGGTAATGAGGATGATGTCGGTTTCATCCCCCAAAGCCTCAAGGCAATCGCGGACCTGCGGCAAAAGCTCGATCGGATGGCTCAGCATCTCGCGGCCCATAGTCAGAATCGCGGCAATGGCCGCCGTGGGGATCTTGCCGCCCGACACCTCGATCGCCGTTTCGATCATCGACAGGGTAAACCCCTTGATGCCATAACCATAATGGGCGAGGTTGCGCAGCTCCGCGGCGGCGAGCCTTTCGTCCAGATGTTCGGGATCTACATAGCCCGAAAGAAGCTCGGTAAAGCTGTGTTTTGAGGCCTGAAAAAACTGTTCATTCTCCCAAAGCGTATCATCTGCATCGAAAGCGATGGTCCAGCGATGGTTCATTAACCGTTCCTCCAGCACTTGGGCTTTCCTTGGGGGGCACTTGGCTTATATTAGTCGATGAACTTGAGGAAGGTCGAACCAGGATCGACATGACGCACAAAGAATTTCTGATGGCTGGTGGCGCGGGCGACGATGGCGGCACAGACGTAGGCGTCAAACTGCAGACGCGCACCCGTACGAAGCGCCCGCCCATGTATAAGGTCATGATCCTGAATGATGACTTCACACCGATGGAATTCGTCGTTCATGTGCTCGAGCGGTTCTTCGGCATGAGCCATGCGCAGGCCTTCGAACTTATGCTCACGGTTCACCAAAAAGGGCTGGCGGTGGTCGGGGTATTCTCCTACGAGATCGCCGAAACCAAGGTCACGCAGGTGATGGATTTCTCGCAGCGCAACCAGCATCCGCTGCAATGCACCATGGAAAGAGAGTGACGGCGCGCCGCCGTCCGTAGCCTATGTCCCAATCCCGCCTCTCAACGGCTCTTGAAAAAGAGGGCCTCGTTTTGCCGGAAGGGCCGGTCGCTGTCATGCGCGCGCCGGAGGGCTATGACCTTGGCGCGATTGATGCCGACCGCCTTGTCATGGTCCACGGCTTTCGGCCGGATTATGAGGCATCGGAAAGAACGGGCCTGAAGGTGGCGACAGAGCTGCCCTTGGCCATCGGAGCCGCGATCGTCGTAGTGCCCCGTTCCAAGGCGCTGGCGCGGGATATGCTGGCCGAGGCAGCGGCAAAGGGCGGATTGGTGATTGTCAATGGCCAGAAGACCGACGGCATCGACAGCCTGTTCAAGGAATGTCGCGCGCGGCTGGGCGATCTGCCCTCGATCACCAAGGCGCATGGCCGCCTGTTCTGGTTTGAAGGCGGTGATTTCGCGGATTGGCGTACGGGCCCGCCGCGACGGGGATCGCACGGATTCTTCACCACCGCCGGCGTCTTTTCCGACGGAGAGGTCGATCGCGGATCGGCGCTTCTGGCCTCGGCTATGCCTGCCAAACTTCCGGCGCGGATGGCCGATTTCGGCGCTGGCTGGGGTTATCTTTCGCGGGCGGTTCTGGAAAAGGCAGGTGTCGAGCATCTTGATCTGATCGAAGCTGAACTGCGGTCTCTCGATTGTGCCCGCCTCAACATCACAGACCCCCGCGCCGCCTTTCACTGGGCCGATGCCACGCGCTGGGCCGCCGCCACGCTCTATGGCGGCATCGTCATGAACCCGCCGTTCCACACGAGCCGCGCCGCCGACCCCGGCCTGGGCCGCGCGTTCATCAACGCCGCCGCAAAGGCTTTGACGCCTTCGGGGCATCTTTGGATGGTGGCCAACCGGCACTTGCCCTACGAGGCCGCGCTGCGCGATCTCTTCCGCGATGTGGCCGAGATTGCCGGCGATGGGGCGTTTAAGATCTTTCATGCCTCTCGCCCGAAGAAATAAACTGGCCTAGGGTGCCGCAAACCCCATCCACGGGAGACTAGAGATGTCGTTTTCCATCGCAGGCAAAACCGCCATCGTCACAGGGGCCGCCAACGGTGTTGGCCTCGCCATCGGCCGGCACTTTGTGGAGCAGGGCGCAAACGTGATGTTCTGCGACATGGACGAGGCGACGCTCGAGCACGAGCTTGGAGGCGAAGTCACCGAAGACGGACCGATCCGGCTTTTCGCCGGCGATCTGCGCAAGAAGCTGACGATTACCAACCTTCTCTCGGCTACGGTCGATGCTTTCGAGAGGATCGACATTCTGGTCAATGCCTCACGGCAGGTTCTGACCTCGGACCCGCTCAACCCGAGCGACAATTCGGTCAGCGAGCTTCTTGAGCAGAATATGCTCACCGCCCTGCGTCTCTCGCAGGCGACGGCGCGGCGGATGATCAAGCAGGCCGAAGATCAGGAGGAAGGGCAGGCGGGCGCTATCGTCAATCTGTCGTCGATTGCAGCAAGGATCACCCATCCCGAGCTTTTGGCTTATTCGGTCAGCAATGCCGCAGCCGAACAAATGACCCGATCGCTGGCGGTGGCGCTGGCGCCGCACCGGATCCGCGTCAATGCCGTGGCCTTTGGCAGCGTGATGAGCGCAAGCCTCAAGGGCGCCCTGAAAGAGAACGACGAATACCGGAGCGAGATCGTCAAGCACACGCCGCTGCACCGCATCGCCAGCCCCGGCGAGGTTTGCGACGCGATTCAGTATCTGGCTTCGGAGGGAAGCTCTTTCGTTACCGGTCAGGTTGTGACCGTGGACGGCGGCCGCTCGCTTCTCGATCCGGTCGGGCTATCGGTTCACTAGGGCTATTCTGCCGGATAGGTGGCGATGCACTGCTGGATACGGGAATTGACCGCCCTGAGCATCTCGGCCTGACGCTCTTCGAGCGATTTCAGCTTCTGATATTCAAGATTGAGGTCGATCGCGGTCGGAACGAGGCGCGTCACCGGTTCGAGCGTCGGGCATTGGTCGCCGGTCGGTTGCCCTTCGGAATCGAGGCAAGGTTTGTAGACCTGGACGAACTCGGTCGTTTCGGTCAGGGCATAGCCACGGTCCACGTTGGCGCGGGTGATGCCCACGAGGTTGTTGATCACCACCATTTCCTTGTTGGCGGTATTGATGCAGGCATCGCGCTGGCTGATGCAGGCGGCAAGGACAAGCGGCAGAAGAAGTAGAGTGCGGCGCATGGTAGCTCCCAAAGGCTGAGGGCCACCCCGGGAGTGGCCGTTATCAAGAATCAATGTTAGAGGCCGCTGATATGCAATAGCAGCCCCGAGGACCCGATGACCGACGAAATGGCACAAGAAAAACAGACCGCCTCCGCCTGGTTCCGCGCCCTGCGCGACGAGATCGTCGCAGCCTTCGAGGCACTGGAAGACAGCCAGACGACCGGACCCATCATGGACCGGCCGGCGGGGCGCTTTGAGGTCACGCCCACCAAACGCGCCTCGGACGATGGCTCGGATGCCGGTGGCGGCCTGATGTCTGTGATGCGCGGCGGGCGGGTTTTCGAGAAGGTCGGGGTCAATGTCTCGACTGTCTATGGCCAGCTTGGTGAGGCCGCGCAGAGATCCATGGCGGCGCGGGGCGTGCCGGGCATGGCGGAGGATCCGCGCTTCTGGGCCTCGGGCATCTCGCTTGTCGCCCATATGCAGAACCCGCATACGCCTGCGGTCCATATGAACACCCGGATGTTCTGGACGCCGGGCGCCTGGTGGTTCGGCGGAGGCTCGGACCTGAACCCTTGCATCGAATATGCCGAAGACACGGCGCATTTTCATGCCGTTCAGAAGGAAAAGCTCGATCCGCATGGCGCAGAACACTATCCGCGTCTCAAGGCCTGGGCGGACGAGTATTTCTATATCCCCCATCGCAATCGCGCGCGGGGCGTGGGTGGTATTTTCATGGACGACTATTGCACCGGCGACTGGAACGCGGATTTCGCGCTGACGCAGGATATCGGGCGGGCTTTCTTGCCGGCCTTCGTTCCGGTGACCGAACGGCGGCGCGACACGCCCTGGACCGAGGCCGACAAGGACGCGCAGCTGATCCATCGCGGGCTTTATGCCGAATACAACCTCGTTTACGACCGCGGCACCAAATTTGGCCTTGCCACAGGGCATGACGCAAATGCGGTGTTGATGAGCCTGCCGCCGATGGCGAAGTGGGTGTAAGGGGGCGCTGCCCCCTCTGGGCTTGACGGCCCATTCACCCCCGGAGTATTTCCGGCCAAAAGAAGATCAGGCGCCGGTGCGGACGGTGTCGATCATCAACTGGACATTCTCGGGATCGGCGTCGGGCGTGATGCCGTGGCCGAGATTGAAGATGTGCGGGCCATTCGAGAAGGCGCGAAGGATTCGCCGGGTTTCATCGATGAGGGTCTGCCCGCCGGTCACCATATGGCTTGAGGCGAGGTTCCCCTGCACGCAGCCGCCGGTCTGGACATTGGCCGCGGCCCATTCGGCGGTCACACCATCATCGAGGGCGATACAGTCTGCTCCGATCACGGCATGAAGCCCGGCATAGCGTTGCCCCGCGCCGCGCGGGAAGGCGATGACCGGCAGGCCGGGATGGCGGGCCTTGAGGGCGGCGGTGATCTTGCGGGCGGGCTCGACGGCGAAATCGACGAAATCCTGCCCCTCAAGGCTTCCGGCCCAGCTGTCGAAGATCTTGACGACTTCGGCCCCGGCTTCGACCTGCATCGAGAGGTATTCGACGGTCGATTCGGTCAGACGGTCGATGAGGCCCGCGAATGTCGAGCGATCGGCGGCTTTCAAGGCGTGCGCGGGGCCCTGATCAGGCGTGCCGCGGCCGGCAATCATATAGGTCGCGACCGTCCATGGGGCCCCTGCGAAACCGATGAGCGTGGTTTCCTTCGGCAGTTCGCGCGAGAGAATGCGGACGGTCTCGTAGACCGGGGCGAGGGTGTCGTGAATGGCCTCGGTCGGTTTGAGCGCGGCCAACTCGGCCGGCGTCGTGACCGTGGAAAGACGCGGGCCTTCGCCGGTCTCGAACCAGAGATCGAGGCCGAGCGCCTGCGGCAGGAGGAGAATGTCGGCAAAAAGGATCGCCGCGTCGAACCCATAGCGGCGGATCGGCTGAAGCGTGACCTCGGCGGCGAGCTCGGAGTTGTAACATAGCGACAGGAAATCCCCCGCCTCGGCCCGTGTCGCACGGTATTCGGGCAGATAGCGGCCCGCCTGGCGCATCATCCAGATGGGAGGTGTGGGAAGAACCTCGCCCCGCAGGGCGCGCAGGATCGTCTTGGTCATGGGGGCTCCTTCAGCGTGGCCCCGTGGTCGCCAATGCCGCAGGGCGTGTCAAGCCATTGTCGGACGGGTTTGGCGCGGCTAGAAGGCGCATATGACGCAAAACCTGCCTTCACCCGCCTCGCCCTTCCGTATCGGAACCCGTGGATCGCCGCTCGCCCTTGCGCAGGCGCATGAGACGCGGGATCGCTTGGGGGCGGCCTTTGGCTTGCCGCAAGAGGCGTTTGAGATCGTGGTGATCAAGGTCACGGGCGATGCGGTGCAGGATCGACCGTTGAAAGAAATCGGCGGCAAGGGGCTTTTCACCCGCGAGATCGAGGACGCGCTTTTGGGTGGCACGATCGATATTGCCGTGCATTCGATGAAGGATATGCCGGTCGAACAACCCGAGGGTCTGATCCTCGACACCTATTTGCCGCGCGAGGATGTGCGCGATGCTTTCGTATCGCTCGGGGGTGGGGCGCTTGCGGATCTGGCGCAAGGGGCTGTTGTCGGCACCTCGTCGCTCCGGCGCAAGGCGCAGCTTTTGGCACGGCGGCCCGATCTGCAGATCGTCGAGTTTCGTGGCAACGTGCAGACGCGGCTGCGCAAGCTGTCCGAGGGCGTGGCTCAGGCAACCTTTCTCGCGATGGCGGGTCTCAACCGGTTGGGCATGGCCGATGTGCCGCGCCAGCCGATCGAGCCAGAGGACATACTTCCTGCCGTGGCGCAGGGGGCCATCGGGATTGAACGGCGGATGAGCGATTCGCGGGCTGCCGCGATGCTTGAGGCGATCCATCACGGGCCGACCGGTCAGCGGCTTGCGGCCGAACGTGCCTTCCTGACGGCGCTTGATGGCTCTTGTCAGACGCCGATAGCCGGTCTGGCCGAGCTTGATGGGGGCACCCTTCGCCTGCGCGGCGAGATTCTGCGGGTCGATGGGTCTGAAGTCATCAGCGATGATCAGATTGCAGCAATCGAGGACGGGGCCGAACTTGGCCGCGTGATGGCGCGCAAGATGCTGGAAAAGGCTGGGCCAGGGTTCTTCTAGGCCTCACGCCCCCGATCAAGCCAGAGGATTGCGGCGACAGCGGCAAACAGAGCCGCCGCGCCGAGGATCGAGACAAGGCCATAGCCGCTGAGCCAAGTGCCGATGGCGAAGATGAGGGCGCTGATCCCGTCCGACGACAGCCGCTGCAAAGCGATGAGCGAGGCGCCTGCACCGGCGCGGCGGCCCATGAGGTCCTGCAAATAGCCAATTGCCAGCGCATAGACCATCGCGCCGCCTACCCCTGCGGGAAAGACCAGAGCCCAGACCCACGGGCTTGGCGCGAGGATCGGCAGAAGCCCGAGAAAGACCGCATAGATGCCCGCGCCCGAGGTGATGATCCAAAGGCGGGGCATAACGCGCAGGAGCTGTCCGACCGAAAGGGTCACGACGACCTCGACCGCGACGAAAAGGCCGAAGAAAAGGCCGACATCGCCCGCGCCGCGCCCTGAGGCCTCGTCGAAGATCAGCCCGACAACAACGCCCGAAATCGCCGAGCCCGAGTGGATCGCGCCCATGAGCATCACGCGGATCAGAACGGGTCGCGTGACTATCTCGCCGATCGAGGCGCGAAAGCCGAGGCCTGATTTCTGCTCGGTCCAAGGGGCCGCCTCGTCGGCGGGCCAGCGCAGCCAGATCAGCGCAAGAAGGCATAGCGAAACAGCAAGGACGGCCGGATAGATCGCCAGCAGCGAAAGCCCCTCATCAAATGCCATGCCCCAAAGCGGCAGGACGATCATGAAGGGCAGGGCGAAAGTGGCGCGAACGATAGTCAGAACTGCGTCGCGGTCTTGCGGAGCAAGGCGGGCCGAGGCGAGGCGGGCGACGGCAAAGAGCTGGCCGAAAAGCGATCCGCTTGCGGGCAGCAGAAGCATATGCGCCACAACGAAAAAGGCCGGAGAGTTGCCAATCCAGACAAGTGCAGAGCCTGCGACCATCAGGGCCGAAGCGCCAAGCGCCATCATGCGCCGGCTCGGCCGCTGGTCGGTCACGATGCCGACGCCGACCGAGGCGCCGACAGAAACGATGAGCGCGACCAGAAGGACGATCGAATAGAACCTGTCGCTGATCCCGAAAATGCTGATCGCGATGAGCGACTGATAGATCGCCACCGAGGCTGCGTGGATACCGAACAAGAGCACCGCCCCCACGACAAGGCGCAGGGTCGGATCGGCGGCGATCAGGCGGAACTGTCGGATCATGAATTGGCCGGAGGAACGAGCTTGCCGGGGTTCATCAGGTTCAGAGGATCAAGCGCGCGCTTGACCGAGCGCATCGCATCGAGAACTTCGGCCGGCTTGCGGCGGCGCATTGTCGGAAGCTTGTAGAGCCCGATCCCGTGTTCCGCCGAGAAAGAGCCGCCCAGCTCGGCGACCACATCTTCGACGATCTCGCGCAGGCGGTCGTGCAGGGCTTCGTCCGTCGAGGTCGGGTAGAGAGTGAAGTGCAGGTTGCCGTCCCCAAGATGGGCAACGGTCAGCTCATCAATCCCGGGATCGGCGGCCCCAAGGCGCGGGCGCACAGCCGCATAGAAATCCTCGATCCGGTCGAGCGGCAGCGCGATATCGTTGTCGAGCCGGCATGACCGCAAATAGGCGATGGCGGCGGCCGACTCGCGGCGCGTCCACATCTCGCGCCGTTGCGTTTCGCTCGTCGCAATCACCGCGTCAAGAAGCGCACCTTCCTCGTGCATCTCGGCCAGAACCGTCTCCAGCATCTCGTCGGCGGGGCGGGTGCCATCGGGGCGCTGGGCGGCCAGAAGCGAGGAGGTGATGCCAAGCTCTATCATCACGTTGATATCATGCCGGTCGGCAAAGGGCGGCCGCGCCTTGCGATCAAGGGCAAGATGCCCCTCGATGTATTCGCGCGGCATATATTCGAAGGCCTCGACCGCGCCGCCGCTTTCGGCCTGAAGCCGGTTGAGAAGAACCAGCGCATCGCCAAGACTTCGGAGCGCGACCGTGGCCGTGAGATAGGCGCGCGGGCGCGGCGCGAGTTTCATCACCGCGGCCGTAATGACCCCGAGCGTTCCCTCTGCACCGATGAAGAGGTGTTTCAGCGCATAGCCCGTGTTGTCCTTGTGCAACGCGCTCATAAGGTCGAGCACGCGCCCATCGGCCAGGACGACCTCGAGCCCAAGGCAAAGATCGCGGGTATTGCCATAGCGCAAGACGTTGGAGCCGCCCGCGTTGGTCGACAAGACCCCGCCCAGCATGGCCGATCCCCGCGCGCCGAAGGTGAGCGGGAAGACAAGCCCCTGCTCGTCGGCGGCCTCATGCATCTTGGTCAGAACAACCCCGGCCTCGGCCACTATGGCACGGGCAGCGGGGCGGAGATCACGAATCCGGTTCATCCGATCAAGCGAGAGCTTGATTCCGTTAGGAGCATAGGTTGCGCCGTTGAACCCTGTCTTGCCGCTGACGGGGGTGATCGACGTTCTGGTTTCAGTGGCAATACTGAGAATCCCGGAAACTTCGGCTGTCGAGGCAGGCCGCAGCACAGCGGCAGGTGGTCCGACGAACTCTCCCGCGATGTCTTGGTCCCAAGGCGCGGTATCCTTGCCCGTCATGACGTTGCGCGCGCCGATCACGGCGGCAAAGCGATCAAGCGGCAGCGTCATTGCAATCTCCTCCGGTGTCAGGCACTTGCTAGCGGCTCTGAAGCGTCGGGAAAAGAGGCAACTCGGGGCGACATTTCCTCTTGACGCCGTCCGGCCCAAAGACTACCTCGCACCGCGTTGGCGGAGTAGCTCAGTTGGTTAGAGCAGCGGAATCATAATCCGCGTGTCGGGGGTTCAAGTCCCTCCTCCGCTACCACAACCCCATGATATCATTGAGAAAAATCACCGCAGCTGAGCGGTCGAGATTTCGTCGATAAGTTATACACAGTTATACACTTTATTGGGGCGATCTTTGTGGCGGAATCGGCGGGGACCAAAAGGTCAATCGATTCAGTAGTCTCGCTGAAAAATTTGCGAAAAGGCTTGGCGATCTACAAGACTGGTCGCAGCCCGTTTTGGTACATTCGGCTGCGAGATCCGCTGACTTCCAAGTACGTCGTCCGGTCCTCCAAGGAGACCTCCCGCCTCGAAGCAATCGAAACTGCCCACGAGTTTGCGGACAGTTACCGAAGCAAGGCCAACAGCGAGTTGGCCCAGACGAAGGCCACCAGTTTTGAGCACTACGCCAAACTTGTGTTGGCGGCCCAGAAGACCAAGACGGAGTGGTCTCACCGGGACAACCGCATCCTAACCCGCCAGAAGGACGGGCTGATTGCGTATTTCGGCAAGCACGACGTGACCAAGATCACGGCAGGGATGGTCCTAGAGTACCTCGCAAAACTCGATCAGAGTCGAGCCAAACCACTGGCGGACTCGACGAAGGCCAAGCATGTGATCCTGATCCGTAAGGTGCTGACGATGGCTGTCGAGGACGGCCTGATGCACACGCTGCCACCGATGCCGAAGGCAAAGACGGTCGACACGCCACGGCATGCATTCACCGACGAAGAGTATGTACGGTTCTCAAAAGCTGCGTTGGAGTGTGCCAAGCGTGGCGTTGTCGTCCGAGGCGTCAAGATCACCGACCATCATGCGAAGATGTTCAAGTTCGTTGTCCATAGCTTCTTGCGGCCAACAGTCGGTGAGCTGTTCGGGCTCAAGCATAAGGACATCACTGTCTACAGCGAACAAGGGCCTACAAGATATCTGGAATTGAACGTCCGAGGGGGCAAGACCGGACACCGAGTGAGTGTCACGTTGTCGCTTGCTGTTGCCCTGTATGGGAGCACGCTGGACCCGCTGCGAAGGACTGTCCCGGACCCGGAGGACTACGTCTGGATGCCGGAATACCCAAACCGGACGACAGCGATCAACACGGCACGCAGGCTGTTCAATCACATCCTGGGCGAGGCGGGGCTAGCTGACCCCGACCGCAAACTTCATCCCTACTCGTTGCGGCATTATGCGTTGCAAGCTCGTCTGCGAAGCTCGCATGGCCGAGCGAACATCCACACGCTGGCGAAGAACGCCGGAACGTCCACAGATCAGCTTGAGCGGTTCTACCTGAAGCGGATGCCGCCTAACATGAGCACGGCACCGGAACAGAACCGGCGCAGGTCCAATGTTCTTGAGTTGGCTACGCTGATAGGTCGCCGCAAGTGGCTGCTGAATTATATTTCTTCGGGATATGTTCATACCGAGGTTCAGCACCAGAACGGTCAACTTTGCCGGCTTACTTCACCTTTTTACCCGCGATCGAGATCGGAGGTTTGCCAGCATTGGAATTCGCCGTTGCAGAGACTTTCGGCTTTTCTTGCTTCGGTTTTTTGGCTTCTTTGTTGCTATTTTTACCTTTGGCCATCGTGTGTCCTTCCAAAATGCAGCGATCCAATGCCGTATCGGCAAAGCGAGGCTGCGGTATGCATCACGCGCCAGTTAAAGACGCGGAATGAATGCTGATAACGGCTTACTTTGAACGCTGTGGGTTCGCGCTCGCTTCGTCCAAGGCCCGTTGTTGCCCGCGCGATACCGTCGTGATTGGTGACCCAAACATAACGTTCGCTGCAGCAAAATCTTCGACTGTGTCGATCTCGGTCCATTTCATCCCTGTGATATCCAGAGCGTGAAACGGTATCCCCTTATCAACAAGCCGTGAATAGGCGGCTTCATAATATTCCTGGGCATAAGCCGCACTTTCCATCATCACTTTCAGCTCGGCAAACAGCAATGGACCTGTGCCCGCGCTGATTTTCTCGATACCGATCGATTCACCGAATGCTCTGCTAGGATCGACAGATTTGCCAATCTCGCAGACACACATTTGTTCGTCTGTGATCACTTTCACCTCTTCATCCGCCAGTGCGATATTGCGGTCGACGCCCAGGACGTTGGGCAAATCGCTGTCAACCAATGCGCGCAGTATCTTGGTGTCAAACACCACATCAGCATCGAACTTGATGAACTCAGCCGTTCCCACCACGCCCGATGCCAGCATCAGGGAATAACCTGTGTTGGTATCGCGATACCTCTCGTTGATGACATAGGTGACGCGGATTCCGCGAAAGGTCTTGTCCACGAACTGCTTGATCTCATCTGCTCGGTGGCCCAGCACCAATACGAATTGGGACACGCCGCAACTCAGGCAGTTGCGGATCATCCGCTCTAAAATGACAGAGCCACCAACAGACAAAAGGCACTTGGCGCTTTTGTCTGTTAACGGGCTGAGGCGTGATCCGATGCCTGCTGCCAAAATAACGGCCATAGGTGGGCGATTGTTTTCGTATTTCATAGTTTTATCCTGACTTCACAAAAGATACTGAAGGTTATTTCTGGATTGAAAGCTTGTGGTTCGCGTCAATGTTCATGCCGCGTTGCCATGCTTTGAAGGTGCCCCAAAACACCTGACTTGCGGCGAAGACCCACAGCATTGGGGTGAGCTGGTTAAAGATCAGCGCCACTGACAGCATGAAGATGAACACGCCCTCGTCAAAGGTGAGAGCTTTGGGCTGCTCTTTGAGGAACCACTTAACGTTGGCTGCGAGGCCGAAGCCCAACCCAGCCATGGGTTCCCGCCTTTTCAGGTGTGCCATCTTTGCGGGATATTCAGGATCACGCGCTGTTTCGATCTCTAGCGCGATGTATTTCACGTAGCCGCGCAGCCCATAGAAAGTGATGCCAATCAGGGCAAGGAAAACAGGTGCAACGCTGAGCGATTGCGCATAGGCCGCGTAACCAACCGCCCCAAACCAAAGCGTCACCTGAACCTGATCTGTCAAGCGATCAAAGTAGCTACCTACCGGCGACGATACCTCGCGATAGCGGGCCATTTGCCCGTCCATACAATCAAGGATGTGACTGAGATGGATAAGAATAGCCGCGGCAATGAACCATCCGAAACCGCCGATCAAAATAAACAGGGTTGCGACCAAAGCAATCGCAAAGGATGCGGCAGTAACGCGGTTTGGCGTGATTGCAGGGATATCAACGGCCCAAATATTTGCGACTATCCCAAGTGGCGCTGTCACAAACGAAGACCACCATTCGTCATCTTTGGTTTTTGTCGCCCAAAGCTGCGTGACCTTACCCGTCATGACCTGAGCTTTGCCAGCTTTGGCAGCGTACGTGCAGGGATACTTGGATTGATGACCTTCGGTCGGATGGGGGCGACAACATCGGCGGCTTTTGCCTGCAGTTCCAGCAATACGTCCCTCAACGTGCTGATGAAGAACTGAATGTCACGATCTGACAATTCGCCAATATTGCCGACCTGAAAGACTTTCCCGGCAAAGCAACCCTTGCCTTCATAGATGATGATTGATTTCTCCCGCAGCCTTTCTCGCAACTCCCGAACCGAAATCGATGGGGGCACCTTGACCGTCGTCAGGATCGCGCACATGTCCACTTCGTTTAAAACAAACTCAAGGTTTAGCTTCCGCATCCCCAGCCGAAGCTGGATCGCACGGGCGCGTATCCGTGCAAAACGGGCGGCGACTCCCTCGGATAGAATGTTGGTTAGCGCTTGTTCGAAGGCATAAAATAGCGGGACAGCAGGCGTATTGGGCGTTTGGCTATGCCGCTTGAGGAACCCATAAAACGTCGCAAGGTTCAGATAAGTTGTCTTCGCGGCATGCAGTTTCAGTTTCTTGAACTGTTTTTTGCGCCCAATGACGAATGAAAGACCGGGATAAGACCCGATCGCCTTGGAGCTGGAACTTGAGCAAAAGGCGATATTGCAGCCTTCCATATCAACGATTTCGGCACCAACCGAACTGACGCCATCTACCACAAAAATAGCGCCATGGGCCTTTGTCAGCGCACCGATTACAGCGAGTGGGTTCAGCATGCCTGAGCAGGTCTCGTGGTGTACCATCGCGACCACATTGATCTTATGGGTGGCAAGGTAGGCCGCGATCTGGTCGGTGTCGAAAGACATCCCCCAAGGCTGCTGCAGCACATGGGTTTGCTTATTGTGAATAAGCGACGTCTTGTGCAAACGCTCGCCGAATTCACCATTTGAAAGGATCAGAATTTCACCGTCTCCCACAACGGACGACAAGATTGCCTCATTTGCGGCGGTGCCTGAGCCAGTGATGACAACAGCGCGATAGCGATTACGTTTTTTGATGGCAAACAGTGTTAGCAGCTTTTGCTCAATGCGCGCCAAAAGTTCATCAAAGTCAGGTTCGCGGTGGCATATGTCTTCTTTGCAGATCGCATAACGGAGCGAGGCGGCCACATTGACGGGGCCGGGGGTGAAAAGTAGGTATTTGTCCAAAACAATTTCTATCTTGTTCGACTTTACGTCCTTGGACACAAAGCCGCTACGCCCATGATATCTCCACATGCGAGGGACGCACTTGAACATCGAGAGGGCACAAATCGATTTCGAAAACACGGCCTGAAAAGATGCCATGGGATATGGCGTCCGAAAATTGAACGCAGGCAGCACTGAAAATCATTTAGCTCCACAGGTTTTGTGGATGAGCATACCTTTGCGCACTGAAAATCAACGCTTCGTCAGCCGCGAAAAGAAATCATATTCAAATGTCGAGGCGGGCAGGCAAGGTGTGCCGAAGCTTGTAACCTTGTCGCTTAATAGCAGCGATCCTGTTGCACTCGGATATAGCCCCTTACAGAGCACCAACCCAAATAGCAAGCAACCTCTGCTGTGCTTGACTACGCACACATCGGGCCGTAGGCCGCAGGTGGCATGCCCCCGTCGGGTGGTCCGGTTTGATTGTTAGTGCATCGTAGGCCTCATCCTCAAGAGTGCTGGCTGCGACAGAGAGATCAACGATCTTGTTGACCTTGTTCGGTCGGCTGCCGAACGGATAGCTTTCAGAGTGGCGCGAGAACCACATACCACCAACTTCGGTCGCCATGCCAACACCGGT
>JAURFB010000033.1 GCA_030827165.1 Marivivens sp. | reverse complement strand
TTCTCGACTGGACTTGACCCGTTTCCCGGTCCTGTCAGACTGCGCTGGTCTGGCTGGGGGCCGGGATGACGAAACGCGCCGAAACACTTCTTAGATTCATTCGCATTGCTGCGGTGTTCTTTTGCATCGGCAAGGCGCTGCCCATTGCGCTTGTCTTGGCTATCGGGGCGCTGGCATGAGCGATGTTCCGGTCGCGCTGGTCGTGCAAGGAGTAATCTTCCTGCTTTGGGCGCTGCTCGCGGTGAGAATCCTGTTTCATCTGCGCGGACGGGCGAAAGACCTGGCCGGCCATATGGTGCCGCGCCCCTTCGAGTGGATCGCCGCGACCGAGCAGTGGCTGGCAGACCGGGACGAGGCAAATGTCCGGCGCGTTCTTTTGCTGCTCAGTGTGGTCTTGGTCGGCCTCAGCCTCTGGGGTCGTATCCGATAGGCGCGGCGCTCTGCCGCTGGCTCTGGTGAAGGGCGCAAAGCGGGCCTATATGCGCCCCATGCAACGCACCATTCCCCTGACCCGTGATCTCGTTCTGATCGGTGGTGGCCACAGCCACGCCCTTGTCCTGCGGATGTGGGGGATGAACCCGCTGCCCGGCGTGCGGCTGACCGTGATCAACCCGTTGCCCACCGCCGCCTATTCGGGGATGCTCCCTGGCTTTGTCGCGGGCCACTATACGCGCGAACAGCTGGATATCGACCTTGTGCGCCTGGCCCGCTTTGCGGGCGCTCGCGTGATTATTGGAGTGGCCGAGGGGATCGACGCCGAAAAGCACGAGGTGCGGATCGCCGGGCAAGCGCCGATTTCATACGATGTCGCCTCGATTGACGTGGGGATCACGTCGGAAATGCCCGCGCTAAAGGGATTCCCCGAGCACGGTATTCCCGCCAAGCCCCTCGCCGAGTTTGCCGCAAAGTGGGAAGTCTATCGGACGACGGCAAAAGAGCCCAAAGTCGCCGTTATCGGCGCAGGGATCGCCGGAGCCGAGCTGGCTATGGCGATGGCGCACGCGCTGAAAGATCGCTCTGCCAAAGTCACGCTGATCGACAAGGCTGCCGCCCTGCCGGGGATGGCCGACAAGGCGCGCACCAAGGTCTTGGCGGCGATGGCCGAGGCGGGTGTCGATCTGATCGAGAATGCGCCGATTGCTTCGGTCGGGGCCGTCGGTGTCCGGCTGGAGGACGGGCGGCTCATCGAGGCCGCGTTCATCAACGGCGCCGCCGGTGCGCTGCCGTATGACTGGATAGCCACCACGGGGCTTGAACTGGTCGACGGCTATGTCGCCGTGGGCCCAACGCTTCAGTCGACCGATCCGACAATCTTCGCCACCGGCGATTGCGCCCATATGACCCACGCGCCGCGGCCCAAGGCGGGCGTCTATGCCGTGCGTCAGGCGCCGATTCTCTTTCACAACCTTCGCGTCGCACTGTCCGAAAAGGGCCAGATGCGCCCTTATCGGCCGCAGCGGGATTATCTCAAGCTCGTCTCGCTTGGCCGCCGCTCGGCCCTCGCCGACAAGTTCGGCGTCGCCGTCCGTGGCCCGCATCTGTGGCTCTGGAAAGACCGGATCGACCGCAAATTCATGGCGATGCTCGATCGGCTGCCAAAGATGCCGGCGCTTCCGCTCGCCAAGGAGATCGCCGCCGGAGCCCGTGAGGCACTGGGCGACAAGCCGATGTGCGGCGGCTGCGGCGCCAAGGTTGGGCGCGGGGCGCTCCGCAGCGCCCTTGCAAGCCTTCCGGCGACTACGCGCAAGGATGTGACGCCCCTGCCAGGCGACGATGCCGCGCTTTTGACGACCGGCGGCGTGCAGCAGGTGATGACCACCGACCACCTGCGTAGCCTGACCAACGACCACGCATTGATGACCCGCATCGCCGCTGTTCATGCGCTGGGCGACATCTGGGCCATGGGGGCCAAGCCGCAGGCGGCAACCGTCAATGTGATCCTGCCGCGGATGTCGACCGCCCTTCAGGAGCGCACGATGCGCGAGATCATGGGCGCGGCGAACGAAGTGATCTCGGGTGCGGGCGCGGCGATTGTCGGCGGGCATTCCTCGATGGGCGACGAACTGACCGTCGGCTTCACCCTGACAGGGCTTTGCGACCGAAAGCCGACCACTCTTGGCGGGGCGAAGGCGGGCGACGCGCTGATCCTGACCAAGCCTGTCGGTTCCGGCGTCTTGATGGCGGCGGAAATGGCGGGCGTTGCGCCGGGGGGCGATGTTGTGGTGGCCTATGCGCAGATGCTCCAGCCGCAGGGCCTTGCATCCGAAATTCTCGGCAAGGCCCATGCCATGACCGATCTGACGGGCTTTGGCCTTGCGGGCCACTTATCGGGCATCTGCGAGGCCTCCGGCCTTGCCGCTGAAATTGATCTCGATGCTGTGCCGCTGATGCAGGGGGCGCTTGCGCTCTCCGAGAAGGCCATGCGCTCGACGCTCTATCCCGACAATGTGGCGGGCGCAGGGGTCGTGACGGGCCGCACGGGGCCGCTGGCCGATCTCATGTTCGATCCGCAAACGGCCGGTGGCCTTCTGGCCGCGGTTCAGGCGGACGAGGCCGACGAGCTGGTCAGGAAGCTTTGGCTCGCGGGATATCCCGCCGCTCGGATCGGACGCCTGATAGATGGACCGCCCGCGATCACGCTGATCTGACGATCTCGGCCACTTCCTGTGCGGCTTTGTCCAACGAGGCCGCGTCAAGGCTTTCCGCCGCAACTGTCCCGATCCGCTCGGGCGCGTGCACGGCGCGGGATTTGGCATAGGCGGGATCGTAGTGATCGGCCATCAAAGCAGCCGCCAGATCGGTCATCCTACCTTCTTCTAAAAGCGCCTCCCAGCGATTGACGGTCTCATGCCCGCGATGCTGCCGGATCGGCTGGAGCTTGCGCTTCAGGGCTTCGGGCTCGGCGATCACATCGGCATAGGCGTCCACCAGATACTCGGCCCGCGCCCCGAGCGGCGCCGTTATCTCGATCCGCGGTCCGGCGCACATGGCGGCCCAAATCGAAGGCGGCACGATCAGCTTGCCGATCTTGCTGCTTTCTGCCTCGACAACGACAGGCAGCGCCGGATCAAGGCGAACGAGGGCGCAGGCGATCGCGCTTTCAAAGGCCTTCTGGTTCGGCTGATCGTCCACGAACCCGCCCAAAAGGGAACCGCGATGATGCGCGAGCCCTTCAAGATCAAGCATCTGCACACCGAGATCCGGCAGGCGGCGCAGGATGTCGCTCTTGGCGGTGCCGGTGTAGCCATCGATCAGGATCAGGCGGTGCGGCAGGGGATCGTCATAGACGACGCGATGCACTAGGCGCCGGTAGGCCTGATAGCCACCCTTGATCTTGTCGGTGCGCCAGCCGATCTGGGCGAGGATACTGGCGAAGCTGCCCGAGCGCAGCCCACCGCGCCAGCAATAGACGAGGGGCCGCCAGCTTCCGTCGCGGTCCGCCATATGCTGCTCGATCGCATCGGCGGCGTTGCGGGCCACCATAGCGGCGCCGATCTTCTTGGCCTCGAAGGCGCTGATCTGCGTATACAGCGTGCCGACCTCGGCACGCTGTTCGTTGGTCAGGGCCGGCATGTTCACGGCGCCCGGAATATGATCGAGCGCAAATTCGGCGGGCGAGCGCACGTCGATCACCGTGTCGAAGCCATGGTTCAGGAGGTCGGCCAGTGAATGGAACTCGCGGGGCATGGGGGCCTTTCTAGCTGCCGAGCCCGAGCGGCATGAGACGCACGCGGCCATTGCCGGTCAGGAGCCAGCAATCGCGCCCCTCGATCGCGGCGGGGATCAGCGGGCGGCCAAAGCCCGCACCGCCATCAAGGTTGAGCCGGTTGCCGTAATGGCAGGGAAAATCGAGCGAGGTATGCCCATGCACGATCAGCTTGCCGTGATCGCGCGGATCGTCGAGCCAGCCCTTGCGGATCCAGATCAGGTCGTCTTCGTCCTGCCGCGCCATTTCGATCCCCGGACGGATGCCGGCATGGACAAAGATCTGCTCGTCGGTCTCATGCCAGAGCGGGCGGCTGTCGAGGAAATCGAGATGCGCCTCAGGGACGGCGCGGCGCGCGGCTTGAACGATCTCGTCCTGCCCCGAAAGGGAATCGGCAAAGACACCATAGGAGGCGAGGGTCGCGGTGCCGCCAAGTGTCGGATGCAGCCATGTGTTGCCTGAGCTGATCCTTGCATCGGTCGCTGATCCATAGAGCACGAAACGAGCAAACATCCGATCGTGATTGCCGCGCAGCACGGTCCAGTTGCGCCCCGCCTCAATGCCCTCGATCAGCCGTTCAACGACGCCCCGGCCGTCGGGGCCCCGGTCGGTGTAATCTCCCAGAAAGACGACCTTGACCTTGCGACCGCCATCCCGCTCGATCAGGCGCAGTGCCTCGTCAAGCTGGCCAAGCTGGCCGTGGATATCGCCGATTGCATAGATCATCAGGGGGCCGCCTTTCGTCCCGCGCCGAATAGCACAGGCGTCAGGGGCGGAAAACGCCGAAGTTCTGTCAGGCCACTTCGGGGTCGGGCAGGAAGGTATAGGAATGGGAGTTGATGTCTCCGCTCCAACGCCAGATTGCCACAAAACCGGCAGGCCCGGCGCGGAAGGCATGGGGCATTCGCGAGGGATGATGGATCACATCACCCGCGCCGCGAAGCCGGCGATCGCTACCGGCTATCCAGTCGGCGGAACCCGCGACGATTGCATAGGTCTCGACTGCGTCGTGGGTGTGCAAGCGGTAGTAGGTGCCAGCCCGCTGAAAGAGGAGGCCTGCGCGGAAGCGGCGCGACGGCATCGGGCCATCGGGATCAAGAAGGGTTGCGACGGCGATCATTGACGCCTCCCGTTCGAGCATTCGGTTTTCGACGGGATTGGTGCCCCAAGGCGTCATCGGGATCGCGGCCCCGATTGCGCCGGCACAGGGATGGGCCGAGGTTGCGAGGCAAGTGCGAAGTTCGGCCTCTAGGGTCATGGGCGGGTGGTTCACGCCGTCGGGCCAATGGCCGGCGATCAGCTCCTGCCCCGTCAGATCCGCATCGTCACGGCCTTCGGTTGCGAAAATGGCGGCCATCTCGCGGGCCAGAGCCGAGATTGGGGAGGATGCAAGCATGGCGATCTCGCGGAGAGGGTTAGTCACGAGATTTTCGTCGCAAGCCGCGGGCGGTCTGATCGCTTTGCGACCTAGAACATCCTGAATTGGCCACCGGAACGAAAAGCGCCGCCAGAGGGCTGGCGGCGCTTCTAGGTCTTGTATGTCGATCAGTTCACATCAAACGTCAGCGGTTTGACCTGCTTGAAAAGACCAGTGGCATTGAGCTCGGCCAGTGCCACCGCCGGCAGCGGTTCGTCGACATAAAGAAGCGCGATGGCCTCGCCGCCGCGGCCGGCACGACCGAGGGTAAAATTGGCGATATTGACGCCGTTGCGGCCCATGGTCTGGCCGAGCGTGCCGATGATGCCCGGCACGTCCTCGTTGGTGGTGTAAAGCATATGCGCCCCGATCTCGGCGTCGATGTTGATGCCCTTGATCTGGATGAAGCGTGGCTTGCCATCGCTGAACACGGTGCCGGCGATTGAACGCTCGCGCTCGGCCGTGACGACGGTGACTTTCACATAGCCTTCGAATGTGCCGGACTGATCCTGATTGGTGGTCGAGATCTTGATCCCGCGCTCCTTGGCGATGACCGGAGCGCTGACCATGTTCACGTCGGGGTTGGCCTTCTTCATGATCCCGGCGATCACCGCACAGTTGAGCGCGGCGAGGTTCATCGACGAGACAACGCCGTCATACAGGATGTTGATCGCGGTGATCGGCTCGTCGGTCATCTGGCCGATGAAATTGCCAAGATGTCCCGCGAGCTTGACCCACGGACCCATGACCTTGGCCTCTTCGGCGCTGATCGAGGGCATGTTGATCGCGTTGGTGACAGCGCCGGTCAAAAGATAGTCGGCCATCTGTTCGGCCACCTGCAACGCGACGTTTTCCTGTGCTTCGGAGGTGGCGGCGCCGAGGTGTGGCGTGACGACGACGTTGGGCAGGTTGAACAGCGGGCTGTCGGTGGCGGGCTCGACCGCGAACACATCGAAGGCCGCGCCGGCGACATGGCCGGACCTGAGCGCCTCGGCCAGCGCCGCCTCATCGACAAGGCCGCCACGGGCGCAGTTGATGATGCGAACGCCTGTCTTGAGCTTGGCGATGTTCTCCGCCGAAAGGATATTGCGGGTCTGGTCGGTCAGCGGGACGTGCAGAGTGATGAAATCGGCGCGGTGCAGAAGGTCTTCAAGCTCGACCTTCTCGACGCCGATATCGGTTGCGCGCTCTTCGGAGAGGAAGGGATCATAGGCGACAACCTTCATCTTGAGGCCGCGGGCGCGATCGCAGACGATTGCGCCAATATTTCCTGCGCCGATCACGCCAAGGGTCTTGCCGGTCAGCTCGACCCCCATGAAGCGCGATTTTTCCCATTTGCCGGCATGGGTCGAGGTGCTGGCTTCGGGGATCTGGCGGGCCACGGCCATCATCATGGCGATGGCGTGTTCAGCGGTCGTGATCGAGTTGCCGAAGGGCGTGTTCATCACGATGATGCCCTTCTTCGAGGCGGCGGGGATATCGACGTTGTCGACGCCGATGCCCGCGCGTCCGATAACGCGGAGGTTGGTGGCCTTTTCGATCAGCTTCTCGGTGGCCTTGGTGGCCGAACGGATGGCGAGACCGTCATACTGGTCGATGATGGCCAGAAGGGCATCCTTGTCTTTGCCGAGGGCGGGCTGGAAATCGACCTTGATCCCGCGGTCGCGGAAGATCTGAACGGCGGCGTCCGACAGGGCATCGGAGATGAGAACTTTGGGGGCCATGGTTTGGTCCTTCGTTGGGGCAGCGGGGTAAACCCCGCCCTACATGAGAGAATCGGGTTCGGATCGGGTAGGGCGGGGGTCTCCCCGCCACACCCTCAGGCCGCTTGCAGCAGCGCGTCGATCTCGGTCTGATAGGCCCATTCGAGCCAGGGCAGCATCGCCTCGATGTCCGAGGTCTCGACCGTGGCGCCGCACCAGAACCGCAGCCCTGCAGGGGCATCGCGATAGGCCGCGACGTCAAGCGCGATCTTCTCGGCCTCGAGCCGCTTGGCGACAGCCTTGGCAAAGGCGGCCCCATCGGTGATGCGCGGATCGGTGAACTTGAGGCAGACGCTGGTGTTCGACCGCATTGCCTTGTCTTCGGCGAGGTTGTCGATCCAGTCGCGGCTGGCGCAGAAATTCCAGATTGCGCGGGCATTGGCATCGGCACGGTGCCTCAGGGCATCAAGCCCGCCGATGGATTTGCCCCATTTCAGCGCGAAGAGATAATCCTCGACCGCCAGCATCGAGGGCGTGTTGATTGTCTCGCCCTGAAAGATGCCTTCGATCAGCTTGCCCTTCGAGGTCATGCGGAAGATCTTGGGCAGCGGCCAAGCCGGAGTATAGCTTTCAAGCCGCTCGACGGCGCGGGGGCTGAGCACCAGCATCCCGTGCGCCGCCTCGCCGCCCATGACCTTCTGCCAAGAGAAGGTGACGACATCGAGCTTGTCCCACGGCAGATCCTGCGCGAAGGCGGCGCTGGTCGCGTCGCAGATGGTCAGACCCTTGCGATCCGCGGGGATCACATGGCCCGAGACGACGCGCACGCCCGAGGTCGTGCCGTTCCAGGTAAAGACGACATCGTTGTCATAATCGAGCGCCGACATATCGACGATCTTGCCATAGTCTGCCGTGTAAACCTTGGCGGCAATCTTGAGCTGCTTGACCACATCGGTCGCCCAACCGGCGCCAAAGCTCTCCCATGCGGCGATCTCGACGGGGCGTTCGCCAAGGAGCGACCAGAGCGCCATCTCGACAGCGCCGGTGTCCGAGGCCGGAACGATGCCGACACGATAATTGGCTGGGATGCCAAGGATTTCGGCCGTCAGGTCGATCGCTTCCTTGAGCTTGGCCTTGCCGACGCCGGCCCGATGCGACCGGCCAAGCGGCGCGTCAGCGAGGGCTTCGAGTGTCCATGTGGGGGGTTTGGCGCAGGGGCCGGAAGAGAACCGCGGATTCACCGGCCGCGATGCCGGTTTGGTCAGTGCCATTTCTGATATCCTCACAGATATATGCCCCTCGTTGGGGAGGGGTGTCCCAAGGATGGGGATATCGGGGGGCGGAGCAGGCCACAATGGCTAAAATGACGCAAAGGCGGCTGTTTCCGTATTGAATGCGACGCCGAATGGCTACGATAGGAAACTTTGCGATCCGACCAGCGGCGTTTGTGCTTCGTGGCCCGCTTGGATTCAAAGCGCCGATCGTGCATTAGGCCCCAGAAGCCAAGACCGGAGCCACCATGTTTGCCGTCACCCTTCTGACCAATCCCGCTCGCCCCTCGCTCGAGGCACCTCTGGTCGAAGCGCTCCGCGATGCCTGGGGCGGCGGCGCGGCGCAGTGGCTTGCGGCGGGAGAAGCGGCTGAATTTGCCGTGCCGCAAATGCCGGTGAACCATTGGGATGTGTGGCAGAGCCTCCAAGGGCAAGGTGTTGATCTCGTGGTGCAGCCTCAGGCGGGCCGCCGCAAGAAAATGCTGCTCGCCGACATGGACAGCACGATGATCGAGCAAGAATGCATCGACGAACTGGCAGCCGAGGCGGGCGTGGGCGGGCGCGTGGCCGCCATCACCGCGCGGGCGATGAACGGCGAGTTGGATTTCGAGGCGGCGCTGAAAGAGCGGGTTGGGCTTCTTGCGGGCCTGCCCGAAAGCGTGATCGGGCGGGTTCTGGACACCCGGATCACCTTTATGCCTGGCGGCAAGGCATTGGTGGCGACGATGCGCGCTGGCGGGGCCTATGCGGCGCTCGTGTCGGGTGGGTTCACCGCCTTCACCGGCCGCGTGGCCGCATCGCTCGGCTTTGACGAGAACCGCGCCAATACGCTACTGGCCGAGGGCGGGCAGCTGACCGGCAAGGTCGCCCTGCCGATCCTCGGGCGCGAAGCCAAGGTGCAGGCGCTGCACGAGATCACCGCGCGGCTGGGCCTTGCGGCCTCAGACGTGCTGGCCGTGGGCGATGGCGCGAATGACCTCGGGATGCTCGGCCTTGCCGGAACCGGCGTGGCGCTGCACGCCAAGCCCTCGGTTCAGGCCCAGTGCGATATCCGCATCAATCACGGCGATCTGACCGCGCTTCTCTATATCCAAGGCTACGCCAAGGCCGAGTTCGCCTAGGCCAGCGCCGCCCCCGGCCGCACGGATGCTGCATGAATGCCCCGCCGGTTGTGGATCGGCGCGTGGATGCGGGCGCGGGCGGCGGGGTGATGCGGATCAAGAACCCCGACACGCGCCAGGAGCGAGGCCATGACGCACTCGCTCGCGCGGGTGCCGCCATCGGCGATTTTGAGGGCGATGCCGATCTTCTTTTCCGGCACGATGGCAATGAAAACGCCTTCGGCGCCGGTCTTGATCGCCACGCGACCGTCCGTCGCGCGCATCAACTCGGTGCAGGTCCGACCCTCGCCGGCCACCAGTTCGGGATGCATGCGCATCGCATCGGTCAGTCGCGCGGCGGCTTTGGAGCGCACATCGCTGCGTTCTTGGGCCGTGGCGTAGAAGGCCATCGCGCGGCCGAGACCGTGCAGGCTCATCGCGAAATTGGGGGCCGAGCAGCCGTCGATCCCATAACCGGCGCTGTCCTCGCCGGCCAGGCTTTCGGTCGCCTCGCGCACCATCACCTGGATCGGGTGGGCGGGGTCGATATATTCTGCGCCGCCGCCGATATGCTTGTTGAGCGTGAGAAAGCCTGAATGCTTGCCCGAGCAGTTGTTATGAACCTGACAGACCGGATCGCCCGAGCAGGTCATCTCGTCACGGTACTGGTCGTCGCGCGATTGCTCTGGCCCACACCGCAGCGCGTCGTCGGTCAGACCCAGATCCTTGAGCCAGCGGTTGACGTGGTTCACATGGAGCTTGGCGCCGAGATGGCTGGCGCAGGCCAGGGCAAGCTGGCTCGAGGTCAGGCCAAAGGTATCGGCCGCGCCGCTTTCGATGAGCGGCATCGCCTGCAGCATCTTCGACGACGAGCGCGGGAAGACGATCGTCTCAGGCTTGCCCCAGGCCTCGATGACCCCGCCATCCGCCCCGACAATCACCGCGTGGCCCTGATGGACACTCTCAAGCAGATCTCCCCGCCAGACTTCGACAAGATCAACAGCGCCGTTCATGTCCTGATTTCCTCATTTTGGCGGTATTCCGCGCAGGTTTGTGACCCAATGGGGCTTTCCCAAGGGGCGGATTTCTTGTTATCTCTAGCGCTATCGAGTTGGAACCCGTCCTGCCAGCAAATGATGCCAAAGAATGCATCCGGGCGCTGGGCGCAAGAGGCAAGCACAGCTGGAGGCTGTCACATGAAATCATACGTTGCGGGCGTGGTCGCTTTGAGTGCCGCGCTGAGCTGGTCGAGCGGCGCATTCGCGCAGGAATCGTCAAACCGCGTTCAGGCCAATACGGACTGGAGCGTTTTCGTCGAGAGCGATCCCAAGGAATGTTGGGCGGTCTCTGCGCCCAAGGAAATCGTGAACACCCGCGACGGCAACGTCGTCTCGGTGCGGCGCGGCGATGTGCTTCTGTTCGTGTTCTTTCGTCCGGGCGAAGGCGTGAGCGGGCAACTGGCCTTTACCGGCGGCTATCCGTTCGCTGGGGGCTCGACTGTCGATCTCGACGTGGACGGCACCAGATATTCCCTCTTCACCGAGGGTGAATGGGCCTGGCCCGCCAAGCCCGAGGATGACGTCGCGATCGTTGCCGCCATGCGCAAGGGCGCGGCAGCCACGCTGGTGGCCCGATCCGGCCGTGGCACTGTCACCACCGACAAATTCTCGCTCAGCGGCTTCACCGCCGCCGTGACCGAAGCCGAAAACCGCTGCAAGTAACGCAAGACCAGGGCCGGATTTCTTTTGAAACCGGCCCGAATTCCTATATGAGGCCGGTCTGATCCCAGATATGAGCCCGCCATGACCGCCACTGCGCCCATCACCCAAGATGTTCTGACCATTCCGCGCAAAGTGCCGGAAGGGGCCAGGAACCTTGTCGGCATGACCCGCGAGGCGATGCGCGATGCGTTGATCGCAGCTGGAACGCCTGAAAAGCAAGCCAAGATGCGGACCAACCAGCTTTGGCAGTGGGTCTATCACTGGGGCGTGCGCGGTTTCGACCAGATGACCAACCTTGCGAAGGATTACCGCAAGCTATTGGCCGAGAACTTCGTGATCGAGCTGCCCGAGGTTGTAACCAAGCAGGTTTCTGCCGACGGAACGCGCAAGTATCTCGTGCGGATCGCGGGCGGGCACGAGGTCGAGATCGTCTATATTCCCGAAGAAGAGCGCGGCACGCTTTGCATCTCTTCGCAGGTCGGCTGCACGCTCACCTGCACGTTTTGCCATACGGGCACTCAAAAGCTCGTCCGCAATCTTACTACGTCGGAAATCATCGGACAGGTCATGCTGGCGCGCGATGATCTTGGCGAATGGCCGGTGCCCGGCGCACGGAAGGACGAAACCCGCCTTCTGTCGAATATCGTGCTGATGGGCATGGGCGAGCCGCTCTACAATTTCGAGAACGTCCGCGACGCGATGAAGATCGCGATGGACGGCGAGGGCATCGCCCTTGGCCGCCGCCGCATCACCCTTTCGACGTCGGGTGTTGTCCCCGAGATCGCCCGGACCGCCAACGAGATCGGCTGCCTTCTGGCCGTATCGTTCCACGCCACCACTGATGCGGTGCGCGACGTCTTGGTGCCGGTGAACAAGAAGTGGAACATCGAAACCCTGCTCAACGCCTTGCGCGAATACCCCAAGGCGACGAACAGCGAGCGGATCACCTTCGAATATGTCATGCTCAAGAGCGTCAATGACAGCGACGACGACGCGCGTCGGCTGGTGAAGCTGCTCGACGGCATTCCAGCCAAGGTCAACCTGATCCCGTTCAACGAATGGCCCGGCGCGCCCTATGAGCGGTCGTCGAACAACCGTATCCGTGCCTTTGCGACGATCCTGATGGATTCAGGCTATGCCAGCCCGATTCGCACCCCGCGCGGCGAAGACATCATGGCCGCCTGCGGCCAGCTCAAATCCGCCACCGAACGCGCGCGCAAATCCAGGCGCGAGATCGAGGCGGAAGCGGGGCTTTAGAGCTCTCCATAGCGAATCGCGGCTGCGATAATCGCGGTCTCCAGGCCAACGGGCCTCCAACTTTGGTTGGAGCTTGCAGCTGACGGGCGCCTTGATCGGCGGAACTGTTGCTGTTTGCGATCCAACTTTGGGTGGACCAGCGAAGGATATTGGCACAAGACCTTTCGGCAATTCGTCGGAAACCTCTAGAACCAAGGGTGCAAGATCGCCGTTTCAGACCGGCGGTCGATATCTCTCCTGCGCCCCGTCGGCGAAGTCTGGGTCATCGAAACGATCACACGATGATCCAGAACACGAAAGGAAACGACATGACACATCCCATCATCAAAGCGGCTACCGCGCTTCCGCTTGTCCTAGCTCTCGGTTTCACGGCTCCGACAGCGTCGCAGGCTCAAGAGGCAACGGCCCTGGCAACCGCCGAGGCGGACGCCGCGATTGACCTCCAGGCGGTGATCGAGTTCGCCGGTGACCGCGTCGGGGCTGTAGTGGCCGAGTTTCAGGCGCTCGGCTATCACGTTGTCGATATGTCCCGCACGCTCTTGGGGCGCATCAGGCTTACTTTGGAGAACGCGTTCGAAGTCCGTCAGATTGTGGTAAGCCGCTCGACAGGCGAAATCATGTATGATGCAAACCTTGCAACGAACGGCGCTGCAAATGCCGCAGCGAGCGCCAAGAGCAGCACTTCGGTCAGTGTCGGCGTTGGCGGTTCGGATGGCGGAGTTTCCGCCAGCGGCAGTGTCGGCGTGAGCATCGGCCTTGGCCTTGGCAACTAGGGATCTTCGCTCCGCCTTTTGAAAGGGCGGAGCGACCCTTTCGGGAATAGAACATGACAAAGAAGAAAAAGCTCCCCCGCCTGTTCGCTGCCTATGTCCTGCTTGCGCTTCAGATCGTCGGTTCGCTGTTCTTCATGTGGAGCCTCTGGTCCGAGATTCTGGGCTTCCGTCAAGAGGCCCTGCCTTGGGAATATCAGGAACTGATCCAGATGCTCGCCAGCCTTGCCATGGCTCTTGGGGCGGTTGTTGGGGTCGGCTATGTGCGAACAAACTATCAGCGACTAGATCGAGTGAACACCCAGGTGAAGGCAATGGCCGGACAGTTTCACGAACTTGTCGCTATTCAGTTCGAGCACTGGGGCCTTTCGAATTCCGAGCAGTCGATCGCGACCTATACGATGAAGCGCTTCTCGAACGCAGAAATCGCCAAGCTGCGCGGCACCAGCGAATCCACCATTAAGAGCCAGCTCAACGCGATCTATCGCAGGACCGGTCTCGCAAATCGCCAGCAACTTACGACCTTCTTCATCGAGGAACTTCTTCAAAACGTCGGGCCGGTCGCCGGCGACGGCTAGCGAAAGCCCTTCTGCAACCCCAGCAAGATCGCCAGCGCCTCTGTCGCGCGATCCGATGGCACGAAGACATGGTCGTGGTGATGCGCCGCGATCATGTTGCAGGCGATCCCTTCCGCGGCAAGGGCCGTGGCGACAGCGGCGGTCAGGCCGACACCCTCAAGATCGGAATAGACGTTCAGCGTGATCTGGCGCATCGGCTGGGCCGCGTGGGGATCAGGATGATCGGCCAGCGGCAGGATCAGCGAGATCCCTTCCACCTCGCGAAAGACCGCGCGGGCCAGCGGCAAGAGCCGGGCAAGGGGCTCGGGGTCGGTGATCGAGGCAAAAGCCACATCCCCGGCAACAGCGACGGGATCCATCCCGCGGATCATCTCCGCGGCTGTCTTGGCGGTGGTCGTCATCGCCCCGGAATATGCGCGCGTTTCTTGCCCGCATTCTCCCAGGTCTCGATGTGCCGGACCGCGTCTTCGGCGGTTTCGACGAAACGAAAGAGCTTGAGATCCTCGGGCGAAATCGTTCCGGCATCGGCCAGAGCCTGAAAATTGATGACCTTCTCCCAGAAAGCCTGGCCGAACAGCAAGATCGGCACCTGCTCCATCCGGCCTGTCTGAATGAGTGTGATCGCCTCGAAAAGCTCGTCCATCGTGCCAAAGCCGCCGGGGAAGATGCAGACAGCCTTGGCCCGCATCAGGAAGTGCATCTTGCGGATGGCGAAATAGTGGAAGTTGAAGCACAGCTCGGGCGTGACATAGGCGTTGGGCGCCTGTTCATGCGGCAGAACGATGTTGAGCCCGATCGACTTGCCGCCCGCATCCGCCGCACCGCGATTGCCGGCTTCCATCACACCGGGGCCACCGCCTGTCACGATCACATTCTCGAGCCCGCCGTTTTTCACCGAATGTTCTGTCATCAACCGGGCGAATTCGCGGGCCACGTCATAGTAGGGTGCGAGCGCGGCAAGGTTGGCGGGTGCGCCAGAGGCTTTCGAAGGCTCGGGGATCCGCGCCCCGCCGAAAAGGACTATCGTCGATTTCACCCCTGCTTCGTTCATTGCCAGTTCCGGCTTGAGAAGCTCGAGCTGGAGGCGCACCGGCCGCAGCTCTTCTTTCAAGAGAAAGTCGGGATCGGCAAAGGCAAGGCGATAGGTAGGTGATTCCGCTTGCGGGGTATCCGCCCGGACCTGGGCAGCTTCGCGGTCTTGCAGACTGTCGCGGAAGGGATGACGGCGTTGATCGCTCATTGGGACGATCCTTTCTTTTGCTCTTGCTCCATTGGTAGAACGAGCCGACCTTTAAGGCCAGTCACAACAAGGGGGGCGACATGACCGATTGGACCGCCGAAATTGCCGCTGCCGCTTCCCGGATCGAAGGCCATGTGCGAGAGACGGCTCTCGCGAGGCTCGATCTCGGCGGTCTTGATCGCGGGATCGAGGTCAAGCTCGAGTTCACCCAGCATACCGGCAGCTTCAAGGCGCGCGGGGCGTTCAACACGCTCCTGTCGGCCGATGTCCCGTCCGGCGGCGTCGTGGCGGCCTCGGGTGGCAATCACGGGGCCGCCGTGGCCTTTGCCGCAGCACGGCTTGGCATTCCAGCGCGGATCTTTGTGCCCGAGATGGCCGGCCCGTCGAAGATTGCGCTGATCGAGCGCACAGGGGCCGACCTGACGGTCGTGCCCGGCGCCTATGCCGATGCTCTTTCTGCCGCGCTGGACCATGAGGCGCGGACCGGCGCTATGCAGATCCACGCCTATGATGCTCCGGCGACGGTCGCGGGCCAGGGCACCTGCATGAAGGAATGGGAGGAACAGGGGCTAGACGCCGATACTGTTCTGATCGCCGTTGGCGGTGGTGGCTTGATCGGCGGGGCGATTGCCTGGGCAGGCGGGCGGCGCAAGATCGTCGCGGTCGAGCCGGAAACCTCCTGTGCGCTTCATGCGGCGCTGGCGGCGGGTGCGCCGGTCGATGTCGAGGTATCGGGGGTCGCCGCCAATTCGCTTGGCGCGCGCAGGATAGGCACTATCTGCTTTGCGCTCGCGCGCGATGCCGGGACACCGTCTGTCCTTGTTGCCAACGAGGCTATAACCAAGGCGCAACAGTTGCTTTGGCGCGAGGCGCGGATGCTGGTCGAGCCGGGCGGAGCCTGCGCCTTGGCGGCGCTTCTGTCGGGCGCCTATCGGCCCGCGCCGGGCGAGCGCGTGGCGGTTCTTCTGTGCGGCGCCAACATCGCGCCGGATCCGATTTCTTAATCGTCGCATTGTGCCACTCGGGCGCTGTAAGTATAGGGCACTGAAACCAACAGTATCTGACGCAAAGAGGGAACGCCTATGTCCAACGCCCAACTGGAAGCCGCCATCGAAGCCGCGTGGGACGCGCGTGATACCATCACCCCCGCCACCAAGGGCGAAACCCGTGATGCGATCGAAGATACGCTGACAGCGCTTGACAGTGGCAAGTTGCGGGTGGCCGAGCGCATGGCGGACGGAAACTGGCACGTGAACCAGTGGGCCAAGAAAGCGGTGCTCCTGTCGTTCCGCCTGACCGACATGCACGAAATTTCCGGCTCGAACGGCGGGTCCAACTGGTGGGACAAGGTTCCCTCGAAATGGCAGGGCTGGGGCGAAAACCAGTGGCGCGCCGCCGGTTTCCGCGCTGTGCCGGGCTCGATCGTCCGCCGCTCGGCCTTTATCGGAAAGAACGTCGTTTTGATGCCCTCTTTCGTGAACATCGGCGCCTATGTCGATGAGGGTTCGATGGTCGATGGCTGGGCCACAGTCGGCTCTTGCGCCCAGATCGGCAAGAATGTCCACCTTTCGGGCGGCGTCGGGATCGGCGGCGTGCTTGAGCCGATGCAGGCCGGCCCGACCATCATCGAGGACAACTGCTTCATCGGGGCCCGCTCTGAGGTCGTCGAAGGCTGCATTGTGCGCGAGGGCTCGGTCCTTGGCATGGGCGTGTTCATCGGCAAATCGACCAAGATCGTCGACCGGGAAACCGGCGAGGTCATGTATGGCGAAGTCCCGCCCTATTCGGTCGTGGTCGCGGGCTCGATGCCGTCGAAGGGCGGGATCAACCTCTACTGTGCCGTGATCGTAAAACGAGTGGATGCCCAGACCCGCTCCAAGACCGGAATCAACGAGCTTCTGCGCGACTGACTTATCTGAAATCCCGCGATAGGATGCCCCCATTCATTTGGGGGCATTCATGATCGAAATTCAGGAAATCCGGGAAGACTGGCAGGCTGCCGAAGCGGAGAAACTCGCTTGGGAATTCGTCGACTGGCTCAGGGGGCGGTATCCCGAGATGAGCGGTGAGATCGACGCCTATCTGGAAGGCCAAAAGTTTTCCGAGCGAATGAAAGACGTCCGAAAGGACTATGGCCCGCCGCGTGGCGAGGGTCTCTTGGCGCTCCTTGATGGCAAGCCTGCGGGGCTTCTTTTGATACGGGATCTGGGCAATCACGCCTGCGAAATGAACCGGATATTCGTCCGGCCCGAAGCCCGCGGCAGAGGAGTCGCAAGGCTCTTGGCCGATCAGTTGATCGAGACGGCGCGGGTGAAAGGCTTTGAATGGATGCGCCTCGGCGCCCTGCCACGGCATGACGAGGCGCTGGCACTCTACCGCTCGCTCGGCTTCCGTGAGGATAAGGGGCAAACCCTCGAAGGCGATACCAAGAGTGCCGTGAAGATGTCTCTCTATCTGGGCCGCCACGCCCATTGACCAGACCAATGCCCGCGCGTATTGGCCGTGGGCATGAGCGACAAGTCCAAACCCAAGAAGCCGCAGCAGGTCTATACCCTCCTTGTCGAGGTGGGCCGGCATGAAGGCGATGGTCTGCCCGAAGGCAGCACCGGCGCGGCGCTGATGTGCTTTGCCTCGGGCGTCGACGAGGCCGAGGCCGTGCGGGAAACCGTGGCGATCCTCAAGCAAGCCGATCTCGCACCGCTTGACGTCTCGGGCTACGGCACGCTCGACGAGCGCGTTGCCGAGGGGCATGACATCGATGACGAGGAAAAAGAGCTGATGCAGCGGGCGCTGGAGGAAAACAGTGTCATCGTTGCCCAGATGACCCCGTTCTACGACTAATGCGCCAGGGTTAAAGCCTCAAAGCCCTTGAGTTGCGGCAGGGCCGATCCATAGGACGCCGGGACCAGTTCGGGTGGCAGCCCGCGAAGAACCGACGATTGGATCAGGTCGCGGTTACCGGCCAGTTCGCCCGGATCAAAGCTCTCAAGAATGGCCCCGTTGACGATCAAAGAGGCGGGGCGGTCGAGCAGCAATTGATAATAGGATTGGACCGAAGCAAACGGACCACGGACGATCGTCCGTCCGTCCATGAGATGCCCGGCGGTCGCGGAAACCTGTTCTTCACCGAAAAGATATTCGACCTCCAAACCACTCAGCAGCAGCCTCTGGTCCGGCGCGACGATCAGATCGGTATGAAGGCCATAGAACGGCGACCGCAAGCGGAGGGGGGAAAACCTGCCGCGCGCCGGAAGATCCTGTCGGCAGACCCAACGGATCTGGGCGGGCTCATGGCCGTTCGTCAGAAAAAGGTCACCGACGTTCAAGGATGAGATCCGGCGTTCGCCGCCAGGGGTTGCGATCCTTGCGTCAGGTTCAAGTGCTGCAATTGGGCCGAGAGGTTCGATTTCGGTGCTGAAAGCGACAGAGCGGACTTCATGCGAGAGGATGGTTTCGGGCGAGGAGTCGACCATTCTGTGCACATCCCGCAAGAAGATCGGGATGGGTGCCTCCACGATCGTGTGAAAGGTCTTGCCCCGTTCCGGCAAATCGACAGAGAGATCGGCCCGCCGGGCAGGGCCGTCCCAGCGGTAGCGGAAGATCACGTCTTCCTCGGGGCCCCGCATGATCGTCGGCATATCGAAGGCGGTGCTTGATGCTCCTTGGGCCATCAAGACCCTCATGTTCTGCCCAGCCTTGGATTGGTATTCGCAGAGGGATAGCGCAAAGGCGGGTCTTTGCGAATCCCCGCCTGACAGCTGCGACGATCCAGTGTCGCGCCGCCGACACAGTCGGCAAGCGAGGAATTGCATGATCGGCTCCAAGTCGATAGCCATCGGGCAAAGGAGAGCCAAGATGCCCGATCCCGTCGATCCCGTCGCCCTCACCGCCGAACTCGTCCGCTGCCCTTCGGTCACGCCCGAGGAGGGCGGGGCGCTCGTGCTGCTGGAACGCGTCCTGTCCGAGGCCGGCTTCGCCTGCACGCGGGTCGATCGCGGCGGGGTCAGCAACCTGTTCGCCCGCTGGGGGCGGCAAGGGGCCAACCGCAGCTTTGGCTTCAATGGCCATACCGATGTTGTGCCCATCGGCAATCGCGAGGATTGGACGGTGGATCCCTTCGGCGCCGAGATCAAGGACGGCTGGCTTTATGGGCGGGGCGCCACCGACATGAAATCGGGGGTCGCGGCCTTTGCTGCTGCCGCGGTTGATTTCGTTCGCGAGACGCCACCGGACGGCGCGATCATCCTGACGATCACCGGCGATGAAGAGGGCGATGCCGTGGATGGCACCACAGCGCTTCTGGACTGGATGAAAGCGAATGGCGAGGCGATGACCTCGTGCCTCGTGGGCGAGCCGACCTGCCCCAGCGAGATGGGCGACATGATGAAGATCGGCCGCCGCGGGTCGCTCAACGCCCATTTCACCGTGACCGGCGTTCAGGGCCACGCCGCCTATCCGCACCGCGCCAAGAACCCAGTCGCCGCAATGGCGCGGCTGATGGACCGGATTTCCAGCGCGCCGCTTGATGAAGGCTCGAACCATTTCGACGCCTCGACCGTCGCGGTCGTGACCATCGACACCGGCAACCCCGCAACCAATGTGATCCCCAATGCCTGCCGCGGCACGGTCAACATCCGCTTCAACGACCTGCACAGCGGTGCTTCGGTGACAGAACGCCTGCAAGCCGAGGCCGACCGCGTCACCGAAGAGTTCGGTGTGCGGGTGGCGCTCAGGGTCACAGTCTCGGGTGAAAGTTTCCTCACGCCTCCGGGCGAGTTGTCTGCGTTGATAGCCAGGGCTGTAACAGCAGAGACCGGACGCACCCCAGAGCTATCCACATCGGGGGGCACGTCGGATGCCCGCTTCGTCAAAGATCACTGTCCGGTCGTTGAATTCGGTCTCGTCGGCAAGACGATGCACGCGGTCGACGAGCGTGTTTCGGTCGAACAGATCGGCCAACTGAAGGCCATCTATCGCCGGATTCTCGAAGGCTACTTTGCCTGACCGCGTTTCCCGCATGACGCCGCGGCGCGCCCGTGCTAGGGCGGGCGCATGACACGCATACCCTCCAAACAGGAAGTCCTCGACTGGATTTCTGCCAACCCGACCCTGACCGCCAAGCGTGATATCGCGCGCGCCTTCGGGATCAAGGGGGCTGCGCGGATCGACCTCAAGGCGCTCTTGCGCCAGATGGAGGACGAGGGGCTCTTGCGCAAACGCAAGACATCCTACCGCGACGCCGACGAGCTGCCGCCCGTGGCCGTATTGCGGGTTCGTGCGCCGGATGCGAATGGCGATCTCTGGGCCGATGCGGCCGAATGGGAGGGCAAGGGCAAAGCGCCGAAGATCCTGATGGTCCTCAAACCCGCTGACCATGCGTTGGGTGAAGGCGACCGCGTGCTGGCGCGGCTTGAGGCTGTGAAAGGGCAGGAGCACGACTATGCCGCGCGGGTGATCCGCCAGATCGGGACCAACCCTCAGCGGATCGTCGGCATTTTCCGCAAAGGCGCGGAAGGTGGGCGGATCATCCCGATCGACAAAGGCGCCGACCGGCAGTGGATCGTTCCTGCCGGAGCCGAAAACGAGGCCAAGGACGGCGAGCTCGTCGAAGCCGAGCAGTCGGGGCCGAAGGGCCGGCTTGGCCTGCCCAAGGCACGCATCGTCGCCCGGCTGGGCGATCCGACAGCGCCGCGCGCGGTGAGCCTTATCGCCATTCACCAGCACGGCATTCCCGACCAGTTTCCCGACCCCGCGATCGCCGAGGCGGATGCCTGCAAGCCCGCAGGCCTCAAGGGCCGCGAAGACCTTCGCGAGCTGCCGCTTCTGACGATCGACCCCGTCGACGCCCGCGATCGCGACGATGCCTGCTATGCCCACGCCGACGACGATCCCAAGAACCCCGGCGGGTGGGTGATCTGGGTCGCCATCGCCGATGTGGCGCATTACGTCCGCCCCGACAGCGAGCTTGACCATGAAGCGCGCAAGCGGGGCAATTCGACCTACTTCCCCGATCGCGTTGTGCCGATGCTGCCCGACCGGCTCTCGGGCGATCTGTGCTCGCTGCACGAAAACGTGCCGCGCGCCTGCCTTGCGGTGCGGATGCGGATCGACGCGCAAGGGCGCAAGATCGACCATCGCTTTACGCGCGGCCTTATGAAATCCGTCGCCTCGCTGAATTACCAGCAGGTGCAGAATGCCGTCGACGGGGCGCCAGACGAAAAGACCGAGGCGCTTGTCGAAGCCGTCCTCAAGCCGCTCTACGAGGCCTATCGCCTTCTGGCCCGCGCCCGCGAGGCGCGCCAGCCGCTCGACCTTGATCTGCCCGAGCGCCGGATCGAGATCGACGAGGCGGGTCAAGTGACAAGTGTCGCCTTCAAGGAGCGGCTCGAAGCGCACAGGCTGATCGAGGAATTCATGATCCTCGCCAATGTCTCAGCCGCCGAAACGCTGATCCAGAAGCGCACGCCCCTCTTGTTCCGCGTCCACGAAGAACCAAGCCCCGACAAGCTCGAGGCGCTGCGTGAAGTGGCGCAGGCGGCGGGTCTGGTGTTGGCCAAGGGGCAGGTCTTGCAGACGCGGCACCTTAATGCGCTTCTCAAGCAGGCCGAGGGCACGCCGAACGACGAGTTGATCAACATTCAGACGCTGCGGGCGATGACGCAGGCCTATTACAACCCTCAGAATTTCGGGCACTTCGGACTGGCGCTCAGGAACTATGCCCATTTCACCTCGCCCATCCGCCGCTATTCCGACCTGATCGTGCACCGCGGCCTGATTTCGGCGCACCGCTGGGGCGAGGACGGGCTGAGCCCTTGGGATATCGAGAATCTCGAAGAGACCGGCCAGCTGATCTCGGACACCGAGCGCCGGTCGATGATGGCCGAGCGCGACACGACCGACCGCTATCTTGCGGCCTTCCTCTCCGACCGGCTTGGCGTCGAGATGGAGGGGCGGATCAGCGGCATCGCCCGCTTCGGCGTTTTCGTGAAGCTGGATGAAACGGGCGCCGATGGCCTGATCCCGATCCGCAGCCTTGGCGACGAGTTCTTCCACTTCGACGCCGAAAGCCAGAGCCTTACAGGTTCGAAAAGCGGCACGGTGATCGGCCTTGGCCAGCGGGTCACGGTCAAGCTTGTCGAGGCCACGCCGGTATCGGGCGGGCTCGTTGTCGAACTTCTCAAGCTTGAAGAACGCACCATTTCCCGCCCCTCGCATCGCGGGCGTGGTAAACCGGTGCGCCGCCGTGCAGGGGCGGAAAAGGCCAAGGCGGGCAAGCTCAAGAAAAAGGTCAAGCGCACGCGCCGTTGACAGAAGGCGGTTTGTGCGGCGAGGGTCGCACATGCCCCGCCCAAACCCCTATCGCCCCTACACCCCCGACCCGGCCCAACTGGCGCTTGCTCCTGATATTTCGGGCAACGAGATCAATGGTCTTGGCGATGCGGCGCGCCGGCCTCCAAGCATCGTCTATTGGGCAACCAACCCCGACGACATCCCGCACGGACGGATGCAGAAATGGTTCTATACGGTCGATCCCGGCTCGCCCGAGTTCGGCGTCGAGCGGGCCAAGCGCGCCGCGATCTATGCCGAACCCTTGCCGCCTGTGGCGCCCACTCCGGCGGAGCGGAGCCCAGAAAGCTGGACTGCGGCGCTAGAGCAATTCGTAGATGCGGGCCTGTGCGAAAAGGTCGGCGTGGCTGAAATGAATAGCGCCTGGCTCTTCGAGGGCGGAGCCGCGTCAGAGACCCGCGTGATCATCGCCGGGGTTCAGCATGACTACGACCGGATCGCCACCGCGCCAGAACCCGAGGCAGGGGCGGAGGTCATGGTGCAATACACCCGCGCGACCCGCGTCGCCAAAGAGATCGCCGCTTGGTTGCATCGCGAAGGCTGGGCGGCGCGGCCAGTCACGGGGCCGATGGCGACGACGCTGACGATGATCCCCGCGGCGATCGAGGCAGGGTTTGGCGAGCTTGGCAAGCATGGCTCGATCATCAACCCCGAGTTTGGCGCCTCGTTCCGGCTCTCGGCTGTCCTGACCGACGCACCCTTCGCCCCGACCCCGAAGCAGAGCCACGGGATTGACGCCTTCTGTGAGGCCTGCCGGATATGCGAGGATGCCTGTCCGCCCTATGCGATCCTGCCGGACAAGCAGACCGTGCGCGGGGACGAGAAGTGGTATGTCGATTTCGACAAGTGCCTGCCCTTTTTCAACGAACATCAGGGCTGCGGCATCTGTATCGCCGTCTGCCCTTGGTCGCGACCCGGCATAGGTTTGAACCTTGCTGCAAAACTCGCCCGCAAGGCCGGGCGCGAGGGCTAGCCGCGCGGCTGAAGCGCGGTCATCAGATAGACGTTGTGCTCGGCAAACGCCTTGGCGTTTCGGGTGTCTTGGTTGAGCCGCTGGTGAAGCCTTTGGCGTTTGCGCTCGTTCATGAAGAGGCGGATCACACGGCTGATCAGCCATCTTGCACGAGGGCGTTTGGCGGTCAGCTCTTGATCGACCCGCTGGCCAAGGCCGATCACATTGAAGAGGCCCTGCTCGATATCGACCGACGGGGCGACCTCGGCGGTGATGTCTTCCTCGCTCAGGGTCTCAAGACCCAATTCGCTCACAGTGGCGCGAAAGCTGGCGATCGGATGGCCGCCGCCGACAGTGGCCAGCACCTTGTCCTCGCGGAACCCTTCCCGGCGGAAGCAATCAGCGATGACGATCCGTCCGCCGGGGCCAGAAGGCCAAGGCATTTCTTCAGGCCGGTGCCGAGCGGGATATACTGGAAGCTCTCGGAAAAGAGGCAGACATCGAATTTGCCGGTGCCTTCGAAATCTTCAAACCGCATCTCGTGCACCACCGCGCCCTTGGCGTTCTCGCCGCAGCGGCTGGCGAGAAAGGCACTGGGGATCACGATCTCGACCTGATGACCAAGCGCCAGGAGTTTGCGCGCGGTTTCACCCGCGCCGCCGCCGATATCGAGAATGCGGCAGGGCTTGTCGGGCAGGAACCGAAACAGCCTGTCGGTATAGGCGACCTGCGCAGGGCCAAGATTGGCGGCGTTGATCTCAAGGCCGGTCCAATCGCCGTAGTGCAGGTTTTCCGCCCCGGTGAGCCAACTGGCAAAGCTCAGGCCCACGTCGAGGCCGATCGCCCTTGTATCCATCTTGCCCTGCGCCATCAGAGTTCCAGATGCCCCGCAAATGCGGCGACGACCTGCTCATAGGTGGCGCGTTTGAACGGCACGATCGCGTCGATCACTCTGGACGGTTCGATCCATTTCCATTTGGAAAACTCGGGATGCTCGGTGGCAATGTCGATCTGATCGTCGCGGCCATGATAACGGACCAGAAACCACTTCTGTTCCTGCCCGCGATATTTTCCGCCCCAGATATTGGGAACGAGGTCGTGCGGGATATCGTAGGGGATCCAGCCCTCGGTCTCGGCCTCGATTGTTATCAGATCGCTGGTGATACCGGTTTCCTCCCACATTTCGCGCAGGGCGGCGTCGCGTGGGGCCTCGCCCTTGTCGATGCCACCCTGAGGCATTTGCCATGCCTCCCGAAAATTATCGCGCCTTTGCCCGACGAAGACCTGCCCCGCGGAGTTGACGATCATCACGCCGACGCAGGGCCGATATGGCAGGCGGGCAATCTCTTCTGGCGACATTCCTAGTTCCGCGGCCCCAGCGCGGTCAGACCCTTGAGGATGTCGATGGCATAGGCCAGCTGGTAGTCTTCCTCGCGCAGCGCGGCAGTGGCTTCGGCGCGCGCGCGATCCTCTTCGATCTGACGGATTTCGTCTTCGGTCAGGCTATCGTTGTTGAGAGACCCCCTGAGATCGGCTTCCGAACGGAACTGAGAGGTGGTCGATTCGGTCTCGTCGTTCGGATGCGCGACCGGTTGCTGCACGATGATGTCGGGCTGAATGCCGAGCGCCTGGATCGAGCGGCCCGAGGGCGTGTAATACCGCGCGGTGGTCAGTCGCATGGCACCGTCGCCCCGCAGCGGCATGACCGTCTGGACCGATCCCTTGCCGAAGGATTTGGTGCCAATGACAATCGCGCGCCGGTGATCCTGAAGCGCACCGGCGACGATTTCCGAAGCGGAAGCCGAACCGCCATTGATGAGAACAACGATGGGCAAGCCTGAGGTCAGATCGCCGGCGGTTGCGTTGAACCGCTCGCCGTCTTCGGGGTTGCGGCCGCGGGTCGAGACGATTTCCCCCTCGTCGAGGAAGGCATCCGCCACAAAGACTGCCTGGTTGAGAAGACCGCCGGGGTTGTTGCGAAGATCGACGATCACGCCGTTCACCTTGTCGATCCCGCCCGCCTCTTCAATCTGCTTGGCAAGCCCCTCGGCGAGGTTTGAGAAAGTCTGATCGTTGAAGGTGGTGATCCGCAGGATGATCGAGTCGCCCTCTTGCCGAACGCGTACGGCGGTCAGTTTGATCGTGTCGCGGATGATCGACACGTCGAAGGGCTCCGAGACGCCTTCTCGAACCACGGTGATCACGATTTCCGACCCAACCGGCCCGCGCATCAGGTCGACCGCCTCGTCGAGGGTGAAGCCCATCAGGCTTTCGCCGTCGACAGCGGTGATCAGGTCGCCCGACTGGATGCCAGCGGCATCAGCCGGGGTTCCGTCCATCGGCGAGACAACCTTGACCCAGCCATCCTGCTGCGTGACCTCGATGCCGAGGCCGCCGAATTCGCCGCGGGTCTGAACGCGCATATCGTTGGCATCGTCAGGGCTGAGATAGGACGAGTGCGGATCAAGCGAGGTCAACATACCGTTGATTGCCGCTTCGATCAGCTTGGCGGAATCCACCTCTTCGACATATTGGGCGCGGATGCGTTCGAAGATATCGCCGAACAGATCGAGCTGCTCGTAGACGCTTGTATTGCGATCGGCTTCCTGCGCGATCAGCGGGCCTGCGATCTGCGTCGTAGCCAGAAGACCAAGCACCGAGCCAGTTGCAGCGGCAAGGGCAAATTTCTTCATATCGAATCCTATCTCACTCATACGCGAACCAGGTCGCGGGGTTGACCGGACCTTGCCCCTCTCTGACCTCAAGATAAAGGGTCTCGTTGGCCCGAGCACCGTTGCCTTGGTCAGTTTCACTCAAAATTGCGTCAACAGCAGGGGATTCGCCACCCATCAGCCCGATCGGACTCCCCTTGGGGAGAATTTCGCCTGCCTCGCCAAAGGTTTCGGCAAGGCCTGCAAACACGAAGAGAACGCCCGCGGCGGGCTCGAGAATGACGACATTGCCAT
>JAURFB010000087.1 GCA_030827165.1 Marivivens sp. | reverse complement strand
TACCTTTCCGAGATCGACCGTATTGCCGCGCTGACTTCGGGGCGGACATTGCGTTCGGTGTTTTTCGGTGGGGGCACGCCGAGCTTGATGCAGCCCGATCTCGTTGCGGGAATCATGGAGAGGATCCGCCGCAGCTGGGCGACGAGCAACTCGTTCGAGGTCACGCTTGAGGCCAACCCGACTTCTGTTGAGGCCGGGCGGTTTGCCGGCTATCGCGATGCGGGCGTCAATCGCATATCAATGGGCATTCAGGCGCTGAATGATGCCGATCTTGCGGCGCTTGGCAGGCTGCACAGCGCCGCCGAAGCACTTCGGGCTTTTGACATCGCACGTGGCCTTTTCGATCGCGTCAGTTTTGATTTGATCTATGCACGTCAGGACCAAACGCTTTCCTCATGGCGCCAAGAGCTCGGCCGCGCCCTTTCCCTCGCGGTGGATCATCTTTCATTATATCAGCTGACGATAGAGGACGGCACAGCATTTGGGGCGCGCGCGGCAGCAGGAAAGCTGCGCGGGCTGCCGGATGAAGACGCGGCCGCCGACATGTTTGAGGCCACACAAGAGATGTGCGAAGCTTCAGGGTTTCCGGCCTATGAAGTGTCTAATCACGCCAAAGATGGCGCTCAGAGCCAGCACAACCGCGTGTATTGGCAATATGGCGACTATGCCGGCATCGGCCCCGGAGCGCACGGGCGTTTGACGATTGGCGGGGTGCGTTATGCGACCGACACGCCGCGCCTGCCGCAAGTGTGGCTCTCGCGGGTCGAGACAACAGGAAACGGCGCGCTCAGTCCGGAGGCGCTTTTGGCGGAAGACCAGGTTGCAGAATTTCTCTTGATGGGCCTGCGTCTTGATGAGGGGATCGACCTTGACAGACTCGGCCGACTCAAACCACATGGTTTTTCTTTAAATTACAGCGCGTTGGTCGACTCCGGTCACATGGCGATCGCCGAGGGTCGGCTTCGGACAACGGCCCTCGGCCGACCGGTGCTCAACGCCGTCTTGCGCAAACTTCTCGGCGCCTAGCCACCGGACAAGAGGCGCAAGAGATCGTCGAGTTGATCCAGGTTGCGGTAGCGTAGCGTGATCTCGCCCGACTCTTTCCCCGCTTCGTGCTTGATCGACACACCCATCCTGAGCGTCGCGGCAAGCTCCTGTTCGATGGCGATCGTGTCGGCGTCTTGCACCGCTTTTGCTTTCGGCTTGCTATCGCCATTTTGTGCCTTGTTAGAGACCTTTTTCGCGAGCGCTTCGGCTTGTCTGACCGAGAGCCCCTTGACGATGATCTGCCGCGCAAGCGCCATGGGGTCGTCGGCGCCGATGAGGGTTCGGGCGTGGCCGGCGCTTAGGCGCCCGTCGGTTACAAGGCCCTGGATGCCCTCGGGCAAGGTCAGAAGCCGAAGAAGGTTGGCGATGTGGCTGCGGCTCTTGCCAAGACCTGTGGCGATCTGTTCCTGCGTATGCCCAAAGCGGTCCATGAGTTGACGATAGGCGGCTGCCTCGTCGATCGCGTTAAGATCGGCGCGCTGGATGTTCTCGATGATCGCAACTTCGAGAACCTCTGAATCCGAGAAATCCCGCACAATAACAGGAAGTTGATGAAGACCGGCGACTTGCGACGCCCGCCACCGACGTTCGCCGGCAACGATCTCGTAGTGCCCCTCGCGGGACGAATCCCGACGCACAATCAGCGGCTGGATCACGCCCTTTTCCGCTATTGAGGCGGCAAGATCCTCAAGCGCCTGAGGATCGAACACACGGCGTGGCTGATCGGGGTTCGGATGAAGATGGTCAATCGACACCGAAACTTCGCGGTGCGCGGCGTCACCGGCGCCGGCGCTTTCCTTGGGTGCGACATCTGACAACAAAGCCGAGAGTCCGCGACCCAACCCTCTGGTTTTATTAGGTTTATCAGCCATTTTCGGCCACCCTTTCCCTTTGAACAAGCTCTTTGGCGAGCTCTCTATAGGCCCCCGTACCCTTTGAAAGCGGGTCGTATTCGAGGATCGGCATCGCGAAGGACGGCGCCTCGCTGAGTCTGACGTTCCGCGGGATAACAATCTGGAACACAAGGTCTCCGAGGTTGTCGCGCGCGTCGGCCTCGACCTGCTGGGAGAGGTTATTGCGGCGATCATACATCGTCAGAACCACGCCCTCAATCCGCAGCTTGGGGTTCGCGCTCTGGCGGACCTCTCGAACCGTCAGCATCAATTGCGACAGGCCTTCGAGAGCATAGAATTCGCTTTGAAGTGGGATGAGCACCGAATGTGCCGCAACCATCGCGTTAACCGTCAATATGTTGAGGGACGGCGGGCAGTCTATCAATATATAGTCGAGCGCGAAGGCGTCTATCGCCGATTGGCGCAACGCGTCGCGCAAGAGGAAGCTGCGTTTTTCGTTGGCAACAAGCTCGATATCGGCCGAGCTCAGGTCGGTCGTGGCCGGTATGATCAGGAGCCCCTCCCACCGGGTTTCCTTGATCGCCTCGTAGAGAGTCGCGTCGCCCGCCAAAAGATCATAGGCCGTGTAATCGCGGTCTTCGGAGTTGATCCCCAGACCCGTCGAGGCATTGCCCTGCGGATCAAGGTCTACCAGAAGGACACGCCGGCCCGACTCTGCAAGTGCGGCGGCCAAGTTGATGGCCGTGGTTGTCTTGCCAACGCCGCCTTTCTGGTTCGCAATCGCGATGATCCTGGGGTCGCTGGTGCGGCTTACATCATACACGTTTTATGTCCTTGATCGTTAGGATGCGCGCGTCGGCGTCTGTCACACTCGCGTGTTTTTCGATTTGAAACAACCGGTTGGTGCTGGCGTCGGCTATTTCCTGATCTACCGTTTTTCCCTTTGGAAAGATCGCCGTCCCGCCTGGCTTGAGGTGTCTCTCGGTGAAGGCGAGCAACTGATCGAGCGGCGCCAAGGCCCGGGCAGACAACACATCCGCACCCATAGGAGCCATCGCATCGATTCGGTTGGCCAAAACATCCCCTCCAAGCCCCAACTCGCGCAGCGCTGTGCGGAGGAAGGCGGCTTTTCTTTGGTCGCTTTCAATCATGACGATTCTCGCACCGGGCTCGAATTGCGCAGCAAGCGCCGCGACGACAACCCCGGGCAAGCCCCCGCCGCTGCCGATGTCGAGCCAAAGGGAAAACTTGTTTGGCGCGAAGTCATAAATCTGCACGGAATCAAGGATGTGGCGCCGCCAGATATCCGATGCCGTGCTTTTCGAGATCAGGTTGATCTTTTGCGTCCATTTCCCCAGCAGATCCACAAAAACAAGAAGACGGCCCTCTGTTTCACGTGAAACATTCCGTTCGGCCAGAAAAGGATCGTGGGCAGGCGTCATGCGCTCTGCTTCTTTTCCAGTCGCCGGATCCTCGCCAGCAAGAGCATGATCGCAGCCGGTGTCATCCCCTCAACGCGTGCGGCCTGTGCGATCGTTGCTGGCCGAATGCGACCGAGCTTGGAGGAGAGCTCGTTCGAGAGGCCTTCAATCTCGGCAAAGTTCAGATCCGCCGGGATCGAAACCTTTTCATCCCGCTGCATCGTCGCGATGTCGCGGTCTTGCCGAACAACATAGTTGGCGTAAAGCGCATCGCGCTTGATCTGCTCTCGCACATCTCGTTGTACCTCGGCCGATTCTGGCACAATTTCAAGGAGTTGATAAAAGTCAAAATCGGCAAGCTGCAACGCTTCCAGGGCCGATCGGTTTTGCCCGTCGGGATTCAGGTTGGCGCCGGTTCCTGAGATTTGTCGGGCCGTAAGGACAATTTCGCCCAAGATTTCCCTGGCGGCCACCAAGGAGCCGGTCTTTTCCGAGAATGTCCACCAACGTCTGTCATGGACCAGCCCAAGATCGCGCCCCTTCGCGGTCAGCCGTTGATCGGCATTATCTGCCCGAAGCGAGAGCCGGAACTCTGCCCTCGAGGTAAACATCCGATAGGGCTCGGAGACGCCGCGGGTTACAAGGTCGTCAATCATGACGCCGATATAGGAATTTGTCCGGCTGAAGGCGGCCGGCTCCTCTCCGGCCGCGAGGCGCGCGGCATTCAGGCCAGCAACAAGACCCTGCGCCGCCGCCTCTTCGTATCCGGTTGTTCCGTTGATCTGACCGGCAAGGAAAAGCCCTGGCACATCCCGCAGGGCAAGGCTTTGGGTCAGCGCACGGGGATCCACATAGTCGTATTCTATCGCATAGCCGGGTTGAAGAATCTTAACGTTTTCAAGCCCCTTGATCGACCTGACATAGGCCTCTTGAACGTCGACAGGCAACGAGGTCGATATGCCGTTTGGGTAAATCGTGTGGTCCTTCAGGCCCTCCGGCTCAAGAAAGACCTGATGCGAAGATTTGTCACCAAACCGCACGATCTTGTCCTCAATCGACGGGCAATACCGCGGCCCCACACCCTCGATATGCCCGCCATACATCGCAGACCGGCGAAGGTTGTCTCGGATGATATCGTGAGTCTTTTCGTTGGTGTGCGTGATCCCACACGAAATCTGCCGCGCCGTCGGGGCCGACGACATGAATGAAAACATTGTTGGTTCGTCGTCGCCGGGCTGCATCTCAAGCTCCGACCAGTCGATTGTTCGGCCATCCAATCGCGGTGGGGTCCCGGTTTTCAGGCGTCCGAGAGGAAGGCCAAAACTATCAAGGCGCTCCGCCATCTTGACGGAGGGATTGTCGCCCATACGGCCGCCGGGGCGGGAAACGTCGCCTATATGGATGATCCCGCGCAGAAACGTTCCAGTTGTAAGAACAACAGCCCTCGCCACGATCCTGGCGCCGTCCGCAAGGACCAGGCCAGAAACACGGCCGCTCTCCATCAGCAGGTCGACCGCCTCTCCCTCGACGACAGACAGGTTGTTTGTGTTCTCCGTCAGGGCGAGCATCTCTCGGCGATAGATTGCCCGATCGGCTTGCGCTCTTGGCCCCTGCACAGCGGGGCCCTTCTTTCGATTAAGCAAGCGAAACTGGATGCCGGCAAGGTCAGCAACCCGACCCATGACACCATCAAGCGCGTCGATCTCACGAACCAGGTGGCCCTTTCCAAGCCCACCAATCGCCGGATTGCACGACATGACGCCAATGCCGCCGCGCTTCAACGTGACAAGGCAGGTCCGCGCGCCTGTGCGAGCGGATGCATGAGCCGCCTCCGTTCCGGCATGGCCCCCGCCAACGATCACGACATCGAAATCAAGTTGTTTCACGTGAAACACTCCTCACTTCCCGATGCAGAAACTCGAAAAGATTTCGTCCAGCAAGTCTTCCACATCTACCCGCCCGACCAACATGTCAACCGCCCGGATCGAGCTTCGAAGCTCTTCGGCGACCAGGTCGGGCATGTCTGCGCCCGCTTCTATCTGCGCCCCTGCTGCCTGAAGATAAAGCAGACTGCGCAAAAGAGCCTCCCGGTGCCGCTCGCGCATAGCAATGCCGACGGATTGCGTGCGGGCCTCGAGGCGCTCCTGAATCAACGCCACCAAAGCATCGACCCCCTCGCCAGTCCTGCTCGAAATACCAAGCCGCTCCTGCGGGAAGGTGTCGGACTTGGCCGCTACTACTATATCGTCATCTTCAAGATCTAGGTCCGGTTCATCATTCGGTAGCAACATATAGATTCTCAGATCCGCCGCGGCCGCCCTTTGCCTCGCCCTCTCTATGCCAATGCCCTCGACAAAATCCTCGGTATCCCGAAGCCCCGCCGTATCCAAAAGCGTTACCGGCAGTCCGCCAAGATCCATTCGAACCTCGATCACATCCCGCGTCGTCCCGGCATACTCCGACGTAATCGCCGCCTCCCGCCCGGCAAGACGGTTAAGCAGCGTTGACTTGCCGACATTTGGCGCACCGACAATCGCGACCTCAAATCCGTCGCGAATCCGCTCTGCAATCTTTACGCCCTCGGCCTCGCGCTGCATTTCGGCCGAAACGCGGCCAAGAAGCTCCGTCACTTCCGGATAGACATCGACCGGAACATCTTCGTCGGCAAAATCGATCGTCGCCTCCACCAGGGCCGCCGCACGAATCAGATCCCGGCGCCAGCCTTCTGCCTTCTCTCCCAACGCCCCCGACAAAACCCGCATTGCCTGGCGCCGCTGAGCCTCGGTCTCGGCGTCAATAAGGTCTGCCAGCCCCTCGACCTGCGCCAGATCAAGCCGACCGTTCTCAAGCGCTCTGCGGGTGAATTCTCCCGCCTCCGCCTGTCGCAGCCCCGGCTGGACGGCAAGCTCGGCCAAAACGCTCCTTTGAACCGCGGGGCTGCCATGCAGATGCAGCTCGACAACGTCTTCTCCGGTAAAGCTCTGGCCCCCGCCAAACCCAAGAACCAACGCCTCGTCGATGACAGAACCGTCTCGCCCCCGCACCTTGCGCAGCGCACGACCGTTCACCGGCACCATACCGCACAGCGCTCCTACGGCCGCGAACGCCTCAGGACCGGAAATCCGGATAATCGCAACGCCCGCCTTGCCCGCCGCCGTTGCCAGGGCGAAAATCGTGTTCATCGTCATAAGCCGTTGAAGAGGCTAGGTTAAGTGTTCATCGAGTCGAAGAAATCAGAATTTGTCTTCGTCTGCTTGAGCTTGGAGATCAGGAATTCGATAGCGTCGGTCGTCCCCATCGGGTTGAGGATCCGGCGCAAGACAAACGTCTTCTGCAAATCAACCTTGTCGACCAGAAGATCCTCTTTCCGTGTGCCCGACTTGAGAATGTCCATCGCCGGGAAGACCCGCTTGTCCGCCACCTTGCGATCAAGAACGATCTCCGAGTTGCCGGTGCCCTTGAACTCTTCGAAGATCACCTCGTCCATCCGGCTGCCCGTGTCGATCAGCGCGGTGGCGATGATCGTGAGCGACCCGCCCTCCTCGATATTCCGGGCAGCGCCAAAGAACCGCTTGGGCCGCTGAAGCGCGTTGGCGTCGACGCCACCGGTAAGAACCTTGCCCGACGACGGCACCGTGGTGTTGTAGGCGCGGCCAAGGCGGGTGATCGAATCGAGCAGGATCACAACATCGCGCTTGTGCTCAACAAGGCGCTTGGCCTTCTCGATGACCATCTCCGCCACGGCCACGTGCCGCGAGGCAGGTTCGTCAAAGGTCGAGGACACAACCTCGCCTTTCACGCTCCGCTGCATATCGGTCACCTCTTCGGGGCGCTCGTCGATCAATAGAACGATCAGATAGCACTCGGGATGATTGGTCGCGATCGAATGGGCGATATTTTGAAGCAAAACGGTCTTGCCCGTCCGCGGCGGAGCAACGATCAGGCCCCGCTGGCCCTTGCCGATCGGAGCAACCAGATCGATGATCCGGGCCGACCGGTCCTTGAGCGTCGGGTCGTCCTCGATCTCCATCTTCAGCCGCTCGTCGGGATAGAGGGGCGTCAGGTTGTCAAAGGCCACCTTGTGACGCGCCCGATCGGGATCCTCGAAGTTGATGGATTCAACCGTCACCAGCGCGAAATACCGCTCGCTGTCGTTCGGCTCCTTGATCACGCCTTCAACCGTGTCACCCGTCCGCATGGAATACTGGCGGATCATATCGGGGCTGACATAGATATCGTCCGGGCCCGGCAGATAGTTGGCCTCGGGCGAACGGAGAAAGCCGAAGCCATCCTGAAGCACCTCGAGAACACCATCGCCACCGATCACCCAGTCCTCGTCGGCCCGCTCCCGCAGAATGGCGAACATCATGTCGCCTTTCCGCATGGTCGATGCGTTCTCGATCTCAAGCTCTTCGGCCATCGACAAAAGGTCTTTGGGGCTCTTGGCTTTCAGGTCGGCAAGGTTAAGGCGATGCTGGTGGGGCATAAGTCAAATATCTCCCGACCCAAGATCGGGCCGTGTGTCGTCATGTGAACGGAATAGTCCCTGCCGGACGGCGGGCTCTCATCCCTTAGGGTGCAAAACCCCCCGAGTCAATTCCGGCCCTAGAACTTGAGGATGACAGCAAACACGATGACAAGCATCAAAACGGTCGGAACCTCGTTGATCATCCGATAGGTTCGGCCCGAGCGGGTGTTCAACCCCCTTGCAAACTCGCGACGCCGCAGCGCCAGCCAATAATGCACATAGGTCATCCCGATCACCGAAGCGGCCTTGATCCAAGGCCAGATTGATGACCAGTCAATCACACCGGGAGTGAGGACAAGCAACAGACCAAAGACCCAAGACGCAATCATCGCAGGGCGCATGATCAGATAGAGCAGCTTGTGCTCCATGATCTGAAACGTCTTATCAAGCTCAGATCCAACCTCGGCCTTCTCGGCGTGATACACAAAGAGCCGAGGCAGATAGAACATACCCGCCATCCATGAGATCACAGAAACGATGTGAAGTGCCTTGATCCAGGGATAAACGGTGCTCAAGATGTCCAACGCGATGTCTCCTGCTCTTCCTAATAGAATAAGAAGAAATAAAAGAAATGTAGTTGTTGTATTGCGGTGGATAAGCAGGGTTTCAAGACCTATCCACAGAATGATCCCAAAACGCCGAAGAGCTGCGCCCGCAGCACGGTCCCTGTTT
>JAURFB010000005.1 GCA_030827165.1 Marivivens sp. | reverse complement strand
CGGATCGGAACCATCGCGCCGCAAACCGTCGCCCTGATCGGGGCGGCGCTTTCGCGGGCCTACACGCGCCCCGCCCAATCGGCCTTTCCCGACGATCCCAGCCAGCGGATCGGCGATATCCTCAATGCCGCGACCGCCTCGACCCGCGACGATCTCCTGGCCGACATTGCCTCTAACGATCCCGCTTTCGCGGAAAAGGTTCGCAAGGCAATCTTCACGTTTGCCGATATCCCGACGCGCGTTGCCGGCCCCGATATTTCAAAGATCCTGCGCGCCGTCGAAGGGCGCGATCTTGCGACAGCACTGGACCATGCAGCCGCCACAGGCGGCGCGGATCAGGCGGCGGTCTATCATATCTTCGCCAATCTCTCGCAGCGGATGGGCGAACAAATCCGCGAAGAGGTCAAGGAAAGAGGAAAGGTCAGAAAAGCCGATGGCGAGCAGGCTCAGTCGGCCTTTGTTGCGGCAATCCGCGCGGCTGTTGATGCCGGCGAGATCGCGTTGCGCGAGGAAGAACCCGAAGAGGAAAGCTGAGGCCCAGCCAAAAGCAGCCTTGCCCACAGCACCGGTCAACTCTATCTCTGACCCCCACGACTGCGGGGGCGCATGGGCAAGTCCGAAGATCAAACCGGCGAAATCGCCGACTGGCTGACCGATCGCGCGCTGCGCACCTTGATCGGCGCGGCGATGTTGATGCCGCATGAGCGCCGTGTTCCTTTCATGGGCGGGCTGGTAAGACGCCTAGGGCGCCGCGTCGGCTATGAAACGCGGATATTCGACAACCTGAACCGGATCTGGCCCGGCCTCCCTGCTTCCCGCAAACAGGAAATAGCCTACGGCGTTCTCGATAATTTTGGCCGGACCCTGATCGAGAACTACTCTTACAAGACCTTCGGGCAATGGCTCGAAGATACGCCCATTGCCGGAGAGGGCCTTGCCGCCGTTGAAGAGGCTCGCGCCGCCGGCCGCCCGGTTCTTTTCGTCACCGGCCATTTTGGCAATCACGAAGTGCCCCGTCAGGTCCTGTCTGCCCGCGGGTACCAGATCGGCGGCCTTTACCGCCCGATGGCCAACCGCTTCTTCAACGACCACTATGCCAAGACCATGACCGAGCTTTCCGGCCCGGTCTTTGCCCAAGGCAAAAGCGGCACCATGGGCTTTGCCCGCCACCTCAAGCAGGGCGGCATGGGCACGCTATTGTTCGATGTCGATGTGCATGGCGGCATGGTGATCGACTTCCTCGGGCACCCCGCGCGAACGGCCGCCTCGGCCGCCGATCTTGCGCTGCGGCTCAACGCCCTTGTTGTCCCCTATTTCGGTATCCGCCAGCCCGATGGCCTCAGCTTCGAGGCCGCTATCGAGGCCCCTATCCCGCATAGCGATCCGCGCGGCATGATGATCGAGATGACAAAACGGCTCGAAGCCCGGATCGAGGCCCATCCCGAACAATGGTTCTGGGTGCACCGACGCTGGAAGGCGAAGGTCTAATCGATCCGCACCGCCGCAAGGATGGGCCCGAAATTCGCGGCCTGAAAAACGATGACGCCGTGCTCGTCGCCCGAATAAGGCGCTTCGACCTTCAGATCGCCCCGGCCCGACCATGTTCCCAAAGTCTGCCACGATGTGACGACGTTGGCATAGTTGAACCGGTGCCCCTTGTTTTCCCCGCGGGTAATATCGACCGTCACATTCGGCAGATACCGCACCAGCTCGATCACTATTGGCCCCTGCAGTCGAACCAACGGGCTCGCGGAAATCCTGATGATGCCGTCGTCGCCCAGCACCGCGTCGACGCGGGCGGAATCCGCAAGGCTCTTCTGCTCCGCAACAAGCGCCTCGATCTCTTCGCGATGCGCCCCGCCAACCGGCGTCCGGCCGGCGATCATGAATTGCGGCGTATAGATCGTCCGCGCGTGTATCGCTTGTGCATAGCCCTTCTGACGAAGAGAGAAGGCCCCGCTGCCCAGCGTATCCTTCCAACCGATGTAATCCCAATAATCGACGTGAAGCGCGAGGGCGATCAGATCCGGCCGTTGGGCAAGTTCTTGCAAGAGCGCATCGGCAGGCGGACAGGTCGAACATCCCTGCGACGTGAACAACTCGACGACCACCGGGCCTTCTCCGGCCCCGGCCTTAAGCGGACCCAGACCCAGAATCAACAGGAAAAGGAATGTCTTAAAAAAATTCATGTCATGCCCGAGATGCGACCATCTGAGACAGGCTAGATCATCCGCGCGTCAATGGCCAATCAAGGAATTGCGAGTCATTGTGACTCCGCGGCACAGCTCTGATTTCCGACTCCGGCGTGGCCCCATGTCATCTTCTGGCCTTTATTGTGCACAATGGTATACAAATTGAGGTGCCACCCCTTGATTGCCTGTCGGACATAGGGCAGAAGCGGCGCAACACCCCCGAAACTCCAGCGCGAGGAGCACCCCAATGCCCATCAAAGTCGGCCTCGATACCGCCAAGACCCGCAAGACCCTCACTGCGGGCGGCAAGAGCATCGCCTACTATTCGATCCCGGCAGCTCAGGCCGCCGGACTTGGCGATTTCTCTCGCCTGCCCGCCGCTCTCAAAGTGGTGCTTGAGAATATGCTGCGATTTGAAGACGGCGGCTTTTCGGTCTCGGTTGACGATATCAGGGCCTTTGCCGAATGGGGCGCCAATGGCGGCCAGAACCCGCGCGAGATCGCCTATCGCCCGGCCCGTGTCTTGATGCAGGATTTCACGGGCGTTCCCGCCGTCGTCGATCTTGCCGCCATGCGCGACGGCATCAAGGCGCTCGGTGGTGACGCCCAGCAGATCAACCCGCTGAACCCCGTCGATCTGGTGATCGACCACTCGGTGATGATCGACGAATTTGGCAATCCGCGGGCCTTCGAGATGAATGTCGACCGCGAATACGAACGGAACATGGAGCGCTATCAGTTCCTCAAATGGGGCCAGGGTGCATTCAACAACTTCCGCGTCGTGCCCCCCGGCACCGGCATCTGCCATCAGGTCAACCTTGAATACCTCGCCCAGACCGTCTGGACCGACACCGACCAAACCGGCGCGACCGTCGCCTACCCTGACACGCTCGTCGGCACCGACAGCCACACCACCATGGTCAACGGACTTGCCGTTCTGGGCTGGGGCGTCGGCGGGATCGAGGCCGAAGCGGCCATGCTCGGCCAGCCGGTGTCGATGCTGATCCCCGAGGTCGTGGGCTTCAAGCTTACGGGCGAGATGGTCGAAGGCACCACTGCGACCGACCTTGTGCTCAAGGTCGTGCAGATGCTCCGCAAGCACGGCGTTGTCGGCAAGTTTGTCGAATTCTATGGCCCGGGCCTTGACCACCTGCCGCTGGCCGACCGTGCGACCATCGCCAACATGGCCCCCGAATATGGCGCGACCTGTGGTTTCTTTCCGATCGACGGCGAGACCCTGCGCTATCTGCGCCAGACAGGCCGCGACGAAGACCGCATCGCCTTGGTCGAAGCCTATGCCAAGGAAAACGGCTTCTGGCGCGGCGCGGACTATGCGCCGATCTATTCCTCGACGCTCGAGCTCGACATGGGGACGATCGTCCCCGCCATTTCCGGCCCCAAGCGCCCGCAAGATTACCTGCCGCTCACCGGCGCCAAGGCCGCCTTCGCCAAGGAGATGGCTGAGAGCTTCAAGCGCCCCTTGGGCAAGGAAGTGCCGGTCAAGGGCGAGGATTACACGATGTCCTCGGGCAAGGTCGTGATCGCCTCGATCACCTCCTGCACCAACACTTCCAATCCCTATGTGCTGATCGGCGCGGGCCTCGTCGCCCGCAAGGCGCACGAGCTTGGCCTCACGCGCAAGCCTTGGGTGAAAACCTCGCTCGCTCCCGGTAGTCAGGTCGTGACCGAATATCTTGAGGCCGCCGGCCTTCAGGAGCACCTCGACGCCATCGGCTTCAACCTCGTGGGCTATGGCTGCACCACCTGCATCGGCAACTCGGGCCCCCTTCAGCCCGAGATTTCCAAGGCCATCGCCGAGGGCGATCTCGTGGCAACGTCGGTCCTGTCGGGCAACCGCAACTTCGAAGGACGCATCTCGCCCGATGTGCGCGCCAACTACCTCGCCTCGCCGCCGCTGGTCGTCGCCTATGCGCTCGCGGGCGACATGAACATCGACATCACGACCGAGCCCCTTGGCACCGGCAAGGATGGCCAGCCCGTCTATCTCAAGGACATCTGGCCGACCAACAAGGAAATTGCCGACATCGTCCACGCCACGGTAACGCGCGAGGCGTTCCTGTCTAAATACGCGGATGTGTTCAAAGGCGACGCCAAATGGCAGGGCGTCGAGACGAGCGAAGGCGAGACCTATGACTGGCCGCCAACCTCGACCTATATCCAGAACCCGCCCTATTTCCGCGGCATGGCGAAAGAGCCGGGCCAGATCACCAATATCGAAGGCGCCAAGGTGCTCGCGATCCTTGGGGATATGGTGACGACCGACCACATCTCGCCCGCCGGTTCGTTCAAGGACACCACGCCCGCCGGAAAATACCTCACCGAGCGTCAGGTCGCCCCGCGCGAGTTCAATTCCTACGGCTCGCGCCGCGGCAACCACGAAGTGATGATGCGTGGCACCTTCGCCAACATCCGCATCAAGAACGAGATGCTGGATGGCGTCGAGGGCGGCTATACCAAGGGCCCCGATGGCGCGCAGACCGCGATCTATGACGCCGCCATGGCCTATCAGGACGCAGGCACGCCGCTGGTGATCTTTGCCGGCATTGAATATGGCGCAGGCTCGTCGCGCGACTGGGCCGCCAAGGGCACAGCCCTTCTCGGCGTCAAGGCCGTGATCGCCGAAACCTTCGAGCGTATCCACCGCTCGAACCTTGTCGGCATGGGCGTCATTCCGTTTGAATTCACTGGCGGCCAGACCCGCAAATCGCTTGGCCTCACGGGCGACGAGACGGTAAGCATCGATGGCCTCGACACCGTCAAGCCGCTCGACATCGTGCCCTGCCACATCACTTATGGCGATGGCCGCAAGGTGACGATCAGCCTCAAGTGCCGGATCGATACCGCCCCCGAGATCGAATACATCGAGAACGGCGGCGTCTTGCACTTCGTGCTGCGCAACCTTGCCAAGGCCTGATCGGGCCGAATGGTTGAAAGTGACAGGCGCTCGCGGAAACGCGGGCGCCTTTTGCTATTCGCCATAGACGACGCGGCGACAGTCCAGAAGGCCGCCAATCGCCGGCAGAAATCCCTCGAACGGGGCCTCAATGAGAACCGAGCCGTCCCCATCGAGATATTGAACCGTCTGCGGCTCTTCCCCTGTCGCGCCGATCATCTCGCCCAAGGTCTCCAGCACGGCACTACCGCCGGCCGCTTCCGACGTCATATGATCCACAAACTGCGCGCCGTAGATCGCATCCTCAAGATCAAGCGTGATTCGACCGATCGCAACCGTCGCGGAGCCGAAGCGGTTCGGATGGTTCCAATCCCGGCCCGAGGCCTGGACCAGCCTGTCGCCACCCGGAAGCAGCGCGAACAGAAGATAGCCCCTCTCTCCCGTCCAAAAGGCCGAGCAGGCAGTGGGTGTGCCAACGAAATGCCCCGGCTCGTCAAAGATCGCGATATCGGCGAGGTTGACTTGCCACTCGCCAAACTCAAGCGCCCACGCGGAAGACGCAGCCGAAGCGGCGGCGGCCAACACGGCGATCCCGGCCTTGTGTCGAAGTGAGGTCATCTACCGCTCCCGCCTTTCCTTATGTGTCACAGCATCAGACTTCCCATGCCATGATCAAGGTCAATCTTCATGTTGCCCTGCCCGGCTCGGGCCGCAACGGCTTCGCCCTCTTGCCATGGCCCGCGTTTCAGGCATCCTGCCCCAGAACAATATCGGAGCGTCCCATGTCCGGCCACAGCATCACCTTCACCCACGCCCTTTGCCGCACACCCGCTCGCTCGGTCACAGAGGGCCTGCGCGCCTCGGATCAGGGCGATCCTAACCCCGATGTCTTTGCCACCGAGCACGCCGCCTATGTTGCCGCGCTGCGTGCGACCGGCGCCACCGTCGCCGTCTTGCCGGCGCTTGAAGAGTTTCCCGACTCGGTCTTCATCGAAGACCCGGCCCTTGTGCTCATGGGCCAGGCTATCGTCCTGCGCCCCGGTGCGCCCTCGCGGCTGGGCGAGGCGGCGGCGCTGCGGAAGGCGCTGCTCGCGCATTGCGATGGCGTGATCGACCTCAAGACCGGGGGCTTTGTCGATGGGGGCGATATCCTTTGCTCCGACGACGAGGTAATGATCGGCCTTTCCGCCCGCACCAACCAGCAGGGCGCCGACGATCTGCGCCCCATCGTTGAAAGCCTCGGCTACCGCCTTCGGATCGTCCAGACCCCGCCCGAGATCCTGCATTTCAAGACCGAGTCGAGCCTTCTCGACCCCGAAACAGTCCTGGCCACCCCTGCGCTCGCGGCGGCAGGCTGTTTTGACGGCTACCGAGTGATCACCACCGAGCCGGGCGAAGCGGCCATCGCCAATGCGATCCGCTTCAACGATACGGTGTTCGTCTCGGCAGGCTATCCGTGCACGACCGAGAAGATCGCCAAGGCGGGCTACAAGGTCGTTCCGTTGGAAACGTCACAAGCCGCCCTCGTCGATGGTGGCCTGTCGTGCATGTCGCTGCGTTACTCGCGGGCCTGAGCCAGCGCCTTTTCCAGCTCGGGCCGGAACCGCTGATCATAATCTGATCCGATCAGCGGACCGGCAAAGCGGAAAAGAACAGTCCCGTCGCCACCTATGATGAAGGTCTCGGGCGGGGCCGAAACGCCCCAGTCGATCGAGGTGCGCCCGCGGGGATCAAACCCCGACTTGAGGAACGGATTGCCCTCGTCAATCAGATAGGCCAGCGCCTGATCGACCGTATCGCGGAAGTTGATACCGACAAGGCGGAAGCCCCGCTCCTCGCCCTCGGCAGCCAAAGCCTTCAACGCCGGGTGTTCGGCCCGGCACGGCGGACACCAGCTTGCCCAATAGTTCAAGAGCGTGACCTCGCCGGCCCGCAAATCCGCGTCGGTCAGTTGATCGAGCCCGGGCAAGCCTTCTGCGGCGACGGCAGGCGCCTCGCGCCCGATCAGGGCCGAAGGCAGATTGCGCCCCTGCCCCAGAAACATCCCCCCAAGGAACAGCCCCGCAATCGCCGCAAACAACAGCGGCGGCAGGATCATCATCGGCGAAATCCTAGCCATTCTTGGCTTCAACCCGGTCAAGGTCCGCCTTTACCTTGCGCGCCCGAGCAAAGCTCTGCCAGACGATGACGACAAGGATCACGATGCTGGCGCCATAGGCGCTCAGGACTTCGGTGGCATATTTTCCAAGATCAGGCATCACGTCCTCCGTGCCCGGGCCTGCAATGCGCCGATCCGGCGCAGGCGGATTTCTGTGCGGGTTCTGAGAATGACCAACGCGATGAAAAGCAGGACAAAGCCTCCCATGCTGATCAGGAGCGGGATGTAATAGACGTTCGAGACATTCTCGGCCTTGTCCATCGACAGCGAAGCCCCCTGATGCAGGCCCTGATTCCAGAAATTGACGGCATAGCGGCTGAGCAGCGCGAAAACGGAACCGACGATGCACAAAACGCTCGTCAGGTCAGCCGCCGTATCGGGATCCTCGATCGCCGACCAGAGCGCGACATAGCCGAGGTAGAAGAGGAACAGGATCAGGAACGAAGTCAGCCTCGGATCCCAGACCCACCATGTCCCCCAGGTCGGCTGCCCCCATATCGCCCCGGTCACAAGCGCCATCAGCGTCATGGCGATGCCCACCGGCGCCGCCGCCCTGGCCGCAAGCGCCGAGACGTGATGTCGCCGCACGAGCCAGATCAGCGAAGCCACCAGCATCATCAGCCAGGCGTTGATCGCCATCAGCGCCGAAGGCAAATGGAGATAGATGATCTTCACGGTCGAGCCGAAATTCTCGGCCTCTGGCGTGAAGAAAAAGCCCCAGACCAGCCCGATACCCGTCGCCGCGATGGCGATCGCAAAGACCCACGGCAGGATCGGCGCCGTCGAGGTCATGAATTTCTTGGGGTTCGCATATTCCCAGATCGACATTCTCTTTCCTCCCTGCGGGACCTGCCTAGCGCAGGTTGATCCGCAATGCGACAGCCGCCGCGAATGGCAAGAGCGCGATCGCCCCTGCCGTGATCCCCGCCAGCATGATCAATGGCGTCCCCGTTGCAAGCCCTTCCGCGCCGCGCCGGACCGCCTCGGCGCCGAAAATCAGCGTCGGCACATAAAGCGGCAGAACCAGTAGCGACAAGAGAAGCCCGCCCCGCCGGATTCCGATGGTCAGCGCCGCGCCGAAAGTGCCGATCACCGACAGGGCCGGTGTGCCGATCAAGAGCGAGACGAACAGAAACGAATAGGCCGGCCCCGGCAGGTTCAAGAGGGCCCCGAGCGCCGGCGCCGCCAGTGTCAGCGGCAGGCCGGTGGTCAGCCAATGCGCGACCGCCTTGGCCAGCGCCGCCCCTTCCATCGGCAAGGGCGACGTGGCCAGAAGCGCGAGCGACCCGTCCTCATGGTCGAGCGCGAAAATCCGGTCAAGCGACAAAAGTGCCGCCAGAAGCGCCGCGACCCAAAGGATGCCCGGCGCGATCTTGGCCAGAAGGTCGGAATTGGGGCCAACGCCAAAAGGCACCAGAACCACAACGATCAAGAAGAACGCGAGGCCCAGACCAAAGCCCCCGCCCGCCCGCACCGCAAGGCGCAGATCCCGCATCAGCAGCGCAATCACAAGAAGGCCTCATAGCTGCCACCCGCCACCTCTGGCGCGGCGCGAAACGGCGCGAGGTCCAGCTCCGGCGCCTCAAGCCCAAGATCGATATGCGTGGCGATCACCGCGATCCCGCCCTTGGCAAGATGCTGGTCGCGCAGGAAATCGGCAAAGAGCTTTACAGAAAATCGATCCAGCGAAATCGTCGGCTCATCGAGAAACAAGACCTTCCGCCCAATCACCCCCAGTCGCGCAAGCCCCAGCCGGCGCTTCTGCCCCGACGACAGTGTCGCCGCCGGCCGCTCGGCCAGATCGACCAGATCAAAGGCCTGCAAAACCGCCTCGTCCATCCTGCGTCCGTAAACACGCGCCCAAAAGCTCAGGTTCTCGCGCACGCTCAAGGCCGCCTTGATCCCGTCCTCGTGGCTGGCATAGGCGCCCTCCTCGGCCGGATAGGCGATCTCGCCCGCCTCGGCGGGCTGAAGGCCCGCAAGGGTCCGCAACAGCGTCGTCTTGCCGATCCCGTTCGGCCCGCGCAAGATCAGCGCCTGCCCCTCCGCCACGGCAAGGCTCACCCCATCAAGAACGGGGATGCCGCCGCGCAGGCATTTCAGATCAGTGACACGAAGCTCCATGGGGGCCGATTACCTGAAGGATCGCCGCGAGGGAAGCATCAGACCGGCAACAGCGCCAATCCGACGCGCCGCCCTTCCGACAGAAGAACATTGTAGGTCCGGCAGGCAGGCGCGCTCGCCATGATCTCGACCCCGATCCCCGCCTCTTCAAGAAGGGAACGGAACGCCTGATCCAACGGTGCGATCTCCGCGCCCATACCGATGAACAGAACGTCGATGCTGGCCGCGGCCCCCAGGATCGCCGCCGCGTCACCAATTCCGCCCCAGCTCGAAACGCCGCCCGGCATCACCAGAATTGGCCCCTGATGGACCTTCCCGCCAAGCCGGAAAAAGCCGGGCCCATAGCCCTCGACCGGAACCGCTCCGCTATAGACCACTTCGTTCAGGCGCATTCCCGCCCCTTCTTTTGGCCCAAAATACTCCCGCCGGAGGCGGGCTTTCGCCAGAAAGCCCTCAGGCGTCGATATCCATGAACTGGTTGCCCGTGGGCTTCTTCTCTTTCGACCAATCCCGCTTCACGCCGAGCATGAGAACAACGTTCTTGGCGATGTAGATCGAGGAATAGGTGCCGACGATGATGCCCCACGTGATCGCGAAAACAAACCCCCGGATCACATCGCCACCCAGCACCAGAAGCGCAATCAGCGCGATCAGCGTCGTGCCCGAGGTCATGAGCGTCCGGCTCAACGTCTCGTTGGCCGAAAGATTGAGTACATCGATCAGCGGCATCACCTTGTATTTGATAAGGTTTTCGCGCGCGCGGTCGAACACCACCACGGTGTCGTTGATCGAATAGCCGACGATGGTCAAAAGCGCCGCGATGATCGCGAGGTCGAACTTGATCTGCAACAGCGAGAAAAGCCCGATGGTCAGACCGACGTCATGCACAAGCGCCACCACCGCGCCGAGCGCAAACTGCCACTCGAACCGCAGCCAGATATAGATCACGATGGCGACAATCGCGCCGGTCACGGCCAGGATCGCTTTCTGGATCAGCTCGCCGGAAACCTTCGGCCCCACGCTCTCGACCGACGGAAAGGTGATCGTGGGATCGACCGCCAGAAGCGCCGCCTCGATCCGCCCGATGGTTTCGGCGGTCACGCTTTCCTGGCCTTCCTGAGCCTGAATTCGGATCATCGCAACGTGTTGGTCGTCAGCGAATGTGGGGTCGAACACCTCGGTGATCGTCACATCGCCAAGGCCCAGCGGCGTCACTGCGGCACGATAGGCGCCGACATCGACCGCCGAGGTCGAATCGGTGCGGATCGTCGTTCCGCCCTTGAAGTCGATGCCGAAATTCAGCCCCATCGCGAAGAAGAGGACCACCGAGGCGACCAGAAGGATGACCGACCCGCCAAAGGTGGCCTTGGCATAGCCGAAGAAGTTTATGTTGGTATTGTCGGGAACCAGACGCAGACGCATCGCTCAGACCTCGATGGTTTTCGGACGGCGGCGCTGAAACCACCAGACAATCAGCAAACGGGTAACGAAGATCGCGGTAAAGACCGAGGTGAGGATGCCCAGACCAAGCGTTGTGGCAAAGCCCCGCACTGGCCCCGATCCGACGAGCCAGAGGATCGCCGCGGTCATCAGTGTCGTGATATTGGCGTCCATGATGGCCGACAGCGCCCGCTCATAGCCAAGCTCGATCGCCCGCGCCGGGCCCTTGGCGGTCTTGAGCTCCTCGCGGATCCGCTCGAAGACCAGAACATTGGCGTCGACCGCCATGCCGATGGTCAGGACAATACCGGCGATGCCGGGAAGGGTCAGGGTCGCGCCGATCAGCGACAAGACACCGAAGATCAGACCGACGTTGATCGTCAGAGCGATATTGGCGAACACGCCAAACAGGCCATAGCTCAAGACCATGAACACGACGACCGCAATCATCCCCACCAGCGCGGCCATTTGGCCGGCATCGATGCTGTCCTGACCAAGTTCGGGGCCAATGGTCCGTTCTTCAAGGAACACCAGCTCCGCCGGCAGTGCGCCGGCCCGCAGAAGAACCGCCAGGTTGGTCGATTCCTCGACCGAGAAACTGCCGGTGATGATGCCCGAGCCACCCGGAATATGGCTCTGAATCGTCGGCGCGCTGATCACTTCGTCATCAAGAACGATGGCAAAAGGTGCGCCGACATTTTCGGCGGTATAGTCGCCAAACTTCCGCGCGCCGGTCGGGTTGAAGCGAAAACTCACCGCCGGACGCCCGTTCTGATCAAAGCTCGGCTGCGCGTCCACAAGCTCTTCACCCGTCACGACCGGTGTTTTTTCAAGCACATAGTAGGTGCCGGGCTGATCCAGCGAAGGCAAGACTTCGTTCGTCGCTGCAACAGGGGCATTGGCGTCGCTCGTGCGGCTCACAACCGGCTGAAAGGTCAGCTGGGCGGTGGTGCCGATCCAGCCCTTCAGCTCTTGGGCTGATTTCGCACCCGGAACCTGAATAAGAATGCGGTCCGCCCCTTGCCGCTGGATCGACGGCTCGCGCGTGCCGGCCGCGTCGATGCGGCGGCGGATGATCTCGAGCGCCTGTTGCAGCGTCCGCTCGTCGGTCGCGGCCATTTCGGCCTCGCTGAGCGCGATCGTCAGAACCGGCCCATCCGCTTCCACAACGATGTTTGACGATCCAGCCCCCGTCAGCGATGCGACCGGCCGCGCAAGCCCGCGCACCAGTTCGAGGGCCTGCTCGGCGCCTTCGGGATTGGAAATCTTGACCTTCAGGACATCCGGTTCGCTCTCTTCGCGCGTGACAAAGCCGACCGTATCGCGCTGCGCGGCGAGAACGTCGCGCACATCGGGCCACATCCCTTCCATGGTCGCGGCATAGACATCCGCGACCTGAACTTCGGCCAGAAGATGCGCCCCGCCCCGAAGATCGAGGCCAAGGTTCACAAGGCCCGAGGGCAGGAACGAGGGCCAAAGAGCGGCATCCGCCTCGAGCGCCTCGTTGGAACGGCCGCTTTCGATCGCGGCGACGGCGTCGTTATGACGCTCCACCCGGTCATAAGAAAGGTTGGGCACGGCAAGCGCCAGCCCGACCAAGCAGGTCAGAACGATAAGAACCTGCCGGAACGGTGAGATGTGGAGCATCTGGAAAGATCCTGTGGCGAATTAGGCCTTGGCCGGTTCGGTCTTGCTGGTCACAGCCGAAATCGACGAACGGACAACGCGGACCGAAACGCCCGAGGCGATCTCGACCTCGACCTCGTTGTCGTCCTTGACCTTGGTCACCTTGCCGATGAGGCCGCCTTGCGTGACGACCTGATCGCCGCGACGCAGGGCTGCAACCATCTGCTGATGCTCTTTGAGCTTCTTCTGCTGCGGACGGATCAGAAGGAAATACATGATGCCGAACACGAGGATCAGCGGGATGATGGATTGGATGCCCTGCATGGGTTGTTCCCTGTCTGTTGATGGTCAGGCGGGGAGCCCCCGCGAAAGTCGCGGCACGTTAAGCCCGCGCTCGGGGAATGGCAACAAGCCCTGCCCTTTTTCCCTGTTCACAGGCCCGTGCCTTTGCGGCATATGGGGGCCACGAAGGAAAACACCAGCCCAAGGAGCCGGACCCATGCACGATATCCGCACCATCCGCGACAACCCCGCCGCTTTCGACGCGGCGCTCTCGCGTCTAGGGATTGCGGGTCTGTCGTCGCAGATTCTGGCGATCGACGAGGCGCGGCGGGCGATGATCCACGCCGCCGAGACCGCGCAGGCCGATCAGAACAGAGCTTCGAAAGACGTGGGGGCGGCCAAGGCCAAGGGCGATGAGGCCGGGTTCGAGCGTCTGCGCGCCCTCGTGGCCGAAAAGAAGGCCGAGGTCGCGGCGATGACCGAGGCGGCCAAGGACAAGGATCAGGAACTGACAGATCTTCTCCTGACGATCCCCAACCTGCCCTATGACGATGTGCCGAACGGCGCCGACGAGCATGACAACGTGGAAATCCGCCGCTGGGGCACGCCGCGCGAGATGAATTTCAAGCCGGTCGAGCATTACCAGCTCAAGGCCGTTCAGGGCGGCATGGATTTCGAAACCGCCGCCAAGCTTTCGGGGAGCCGTTTCGTCGTCCTTGGCGGAGCGGTTGCACGTCTGCACCGTGCGCTCGCCCAGTTCATGATCGACAGCCACGTGGATCACCACGGCCTGACCGAGATGATTACTCCGGTGCTGGTCCTGCCCGAGATGATGCTCGGCACCGGCCAATTGCCGAAATTCGGCGAGGACAGCTATCAGACCACCAACGGTTGGTGGCTGATCCCCACCGCCGAAGTGACGCTGACCAATACGGTCAATGGCGAGACGGTCGACGAGGCCACCCTGCCACGCCGCTATGTCGCCCATACCCAGTGCTTCCGCTCGGAAGCGGGCAGCGCCGGGCGCGATACATCCGGAATGCTGCGCCAGCACCAGTTCGAGAAGGTCGAGATGGTGTCGATTACCGCGCCCGACCAGTCGGAAGCCGAACACCGCCGGATGACCGACTGCGCCGAGGCAATTCTGGAAAAGCTGGGCCTGCCTTATCGCACGGTCGTTCTGTGCACAGGCGACATGGGCGCGGGCGCGCGCCGGACCCATGACCTTGAGGTCTGGCTGCCGGGGCAGAACGCCTATCGCGAGATCTCGTCGGTCTCGACCTGCGGCGACTATCAGGCGCGGCGGATGAACGCCCGCTTCAAGCCTGCCGCGGGCGGCAAGCCGGAGTTTGTCCATACGCTCAATGGCTCGGGCCTTGCCGTGGGCCGGACGCTAATCGCCGTTCTGGAAAACGGGCAGCAAGAGGATGGGTCGGTCGATCTGCCGGACGTCTTGCACGCCTATGTCGGCGGCAAGACCCGCCTCACCGCGCGCGGCGTTCTAGCGTAAACGGGATCAGGGGGGCGCGGCCCCCCGTCCCTTCGGGCCTCCCCCCGGAGTATTTCGAGCCAAAAGAAGCTAGCCGGCGGCCTGACGGGCATAGTCGGCGGCATCGAACCAGCCGCGGGACGCGAGAACCTTGTGGCCGCTTCCCAGATCCTATTCTTCCAGACCTTGGATTTTCAGGGGATTGCCTGTGGTCGCGTCATGGCCGGTGAAGGTCCAAAGATAGACCATGTGGTCGCCCGCCGCGCGCACCCCGTCGCAGACCAGATTGAGATCCGGCACATCGGGATAAAAGCCGGCGGCCATCTCGGCCACGCCCTTGCGATTGAGCCAAGGATCTCCGCGGTTGATCACGATCTGCTATATTTCGCCATAAAACGCGGCGACAGCCTCGGGATTCTTGCTGTTCCAAGCGGCAGTATAGGCGGCGCCCAAAGCAAGCGCCTCTTGTTGAGAAATCGACATGTCACCCCCAAACTTTCTATCCAATATGCCAGCATCGGCAAATGAGGGCCAGTTTGGCAAGCCCTAGCGGCGCGGCTTGCCGAGGTGTTTGTCGAGCGCGGTCGGCCGCTTTTTCTTGCGGTCCTTGTAGGGGTTCTTGTCGCCTTGATCCCGCAGGGTCATGCGGATCGGAGTTCCGGGCATGTCAAAGTCGGCCCTCAAGCCATTGATAAGGTAGCGGGAATAACTTTCAGGAACAGAGTCGGGATGGGAGGTCATGACAACGAACGCCGGCGGGCGCGTCTTGACCTGGGTTATGTAACGCATCTTGATCCGGCGGCCTTGTGGCGCGGGTGGCGGGTGCTGTTCGAGCATGCCGATGAGCCAGCGATTGAGCGCAGCGGTGCTGACGCGTCGGTTCCAGACGTCATGTGCTTTGAGGATCGCGCCGTGCAGGCGATCAAGGCCACGGCCCGTCTTTGCCGAGACGGTGACCATCGGCGCGCCGCGCAGCTGCGGCAGGAGGCGTTCGAATTTCTCGCGCAGGTCTTTGAGCTTTTCCTGCTTTTCGTCCTCAAGATCCCATTTGTTCACCGCGATGACGACGGCGCGGCCTTCGCGCTCGGCCAGATCGGCAATGCGCAGATCCTGCTGTTCAAAGGGGATTTCGACATCGAGAAGGACGATGACAACCTCGGCGAATTTCACCGCCCGGAGCCCGTCTGACACTGAGAGCTTTTCGAGCTTTTCGTGGATCTTGCCCTTACGGCGCATCCCGGCGGTATCGAAGATCCGCATCGGCACGCTGTCCCAATCGGTCTGAACCGAGATCGCGTCGCGGGTGATGCCGGCTTCGGGGCCGGTGAGCAGGCGCTCTTCACCGATGATCTTGTTGATCAGTGTCGATTTGCCGGCGTTGGGGCGACCGACCACGCATATCTGAAGGGGCTTGTCCTGAGTGGGAACTCGCGGCCCGTCTTCATCCTCTTCACCGACATCAACATCGGTTTCTGGCGCATCGGCCTCGGCGCGTTCGGCAAATTGTTCGGAGAGCGGCATGAGGACGTGGTAAAGCTCGTCCATCCCCTCGCCATGTTCGGCCGAAAGGCGCAGCGGCTCGCCAAGGCCGAGGCTATAGGCTTCAAGAAGCCCCGCCTCGCCCGCCCTGCCTTCGGCCTTGTTGGCGGCAAGAATCACATGGGCGTTTTTCTTGCGCAAGATCTCGGCGAAGACCTGATCGGTCGGGGTTATGCCGACGCGGGCATCGACGAGGAAAAGGCAGACATCGGCCATCTCGACCGCGCGCTCGGTCAGGCGGCGCATCCGGCCCTGAAGGCTGTCGTCGGAAGCCTCTTCGAGGCCCGCGCTGTCGATGACCGTGAAGCGCAGATTGCCAAGCCGCGCCGCGCCCTCGCGCAGATCGCGCGTCACGCCGGGCTGATCGTCCACCAGCGCGAGCTTCTTGCCCACGAGGCGGTTGAACAGCGTCGATTTGCCCACGTTGGGGCGGCCGACAATGGCGAGGGTAAAGGTCATCGTTCTCAATCCGTCAGGTCAGAGACGGCGCGATACACCATTCCGCCGTCAACGGAAAGCCAGCAGTTGGCCCTTGGTGGAGACGACATAAAGGGTGCCGCCCGCCACGATCGGGCTCGATGCCGCGCCGCCGGGGAGATCGGTCGTGCGCAAAAGGGCGCCGGAGACCGGATCAAACTCGCGCAGGGTCTCGTCCGAGGAGGCGACGATCAGGCGGCCGCCGGCAAGGATCGGGCCATAAAGCGCATGGATATCGCGCTGGCGCTTGGGACGATCGGAGACAAAACGTGGAAGAGCCACGCGCCAGATCACCTCGCCCGAGGCCGCATCGGCGCGGATCAGTTCGTTGAGATCGTTGAGAAGGAAGATCGAGCCGCCCACCGGCCAGACCGGACCGGTCGCGCCGTCGTTGAGGGTCCAGAGCCGCTCGCCGGTCGCCAGATCGAGCGCCACGGTGCGACCGGAGACGTTGCCCACATAGACGCGGTTGCCGTCGATCACTGGATCGGCCGAAATATCCGACACGCTCGCTGCCACATGGCCAAGACGCTGGCCTGCGATCACCGTCGACCAGCGGGTCAAACCGCCCCGCGGGAAGGCGGCAAGGACTTCGCCGGAGGGGAAGGGAAAGACTGCGAGTTCGTTGCCGATAGCCGGACCGGCGCCACCGCCGAAGTTCGACGTCGGCGCGGTTCCGTCCGCCGTCCAGGCGATCCGGCCCGTTTCAACATCCAGCGCCCAGGCGCGGCTGTCGCGGGCGACAATATAGACAAGCTTGCCCGCGACGGTGGGCGCGGCGGTGCCGGGCGCGTCAAGGTCCTGGCTCCACAGCTTGTTTCCGCTCGCCGCATCAAGAGCGGTCAGGCGGCCATAGCCTGTGCCGACAAAGAGCCTCCCGCCACTGACGGCAAGGCTGCCTCCCGAGGCAGAGCTGGCGTTATCGGTGCGCGGCGCGAGATCGCGGGTCCAGAGGGTCTCGCCGGAGATCGAAACGGCCGTCACGCGAGCATAAGCGTCGACCGTATAGCTCATGCCGTTCGACACGACCGGATCGGCAGTGATCCGCGCGCCGCTGTCGTTGCCTTCGCCGATCTTGACGGCGAATTGCAGGGCCAAAGCCTCGCCAAGGGCGGGATGCGCGATGCGGTGGGCAGGACCGCCGCCGCGATGGGTCCATTCGGTGTTGATGCTTGCGGGCGTCAGGCGGATCGGCAGGGCCTGATTGACTTCGGTCTCCTGCGCTCCGGCAAATCCGTCGCGGATATCGAGACGCGGACCCTGCAAGAGGACTTCGTTGTCCGAGCAGGCGACCAAAAGGGACAAGCCCAGCGCCGCTCCGATGATGCCCCCTGCTCTCACGCTGCGCCCCTTCCGGTTGTTATTCGTTTGCCAGGACATCGCCCGACACAATCGCCGGAACCTCGCCCCCCAAGGCCACAATCAGGCTAGATGCACGATCACGCAAGCCCCGCGTGACAGCGGCATCTTCAAGAATGGACGTCAGGCCGGCCAGGGCCGAGGCGGTGTCGCCCAGTTCGATATCGGCCAACGCGACCTGTTCCATCGCCAAAAGGCGAAATTCGCCTCCCGGCACAGCGAGAGCCGCCAGCGTCATCTTGCGCTCTTCAGGAGCCACGCTGTCGTGGCGCAGCAAGATCGCCTTGAAGGTTGCAAGATCGCGATAGATTTGCGGGACGGTCATGTCGCCCGACAGCGCATCAAGCGTGGTCGCGGCGCCTGCCAGATCGCCGGCGATCTGCTGTTCGGACGAAGCTATCAGGATCGTGATTGCGGAGGCGGGCAAAGCCGTCAGAGCCGCGGTTCGCGTCGCGCTGTCATCGCTTTCCAACGCCGCGAGGATACCGTCGCCCGCGGTCTGCGCGGCGGCCTCGGCCTTGGCGCGACTGTATTCGGTCCAGCCCGCTCCGCCCACCAGGGCAATCACCAGAAGAACGGCGATCCAGCCATATCGCTTCATCATCGCGAAAAGCTGGTCGCGGCGGACCTCTTCGCTCACTTCGTCGATAAAGCTTTCCGGATTGCTCACGCCCTGTCCTTCCGCGATCTGATGCCTTTGTCTTGCCTCGTCATATCGCGAAGCCCGCGCAATTGCCAAGACCTGCCCGAAATTCATGAAATCTGCGCGAAAGACTGATCTGAGACGAAATGGCCACCGTATCGTCGTTGAAATGGCTTGCCTTTGGGGGCAGAGTGACTAACTCGACAGGCAAGAAGGCTCCGCAAGAGGAACGGTATGAAGTTTGCACCTGTGTTCACCGCTGTTTTGGTGAGTGTGTTTTTGTATTTCCTGGTGATCGAACGGGACAGGCTCCTCGAGTTTGCAGGCATCACCTCGACTGACGAGAGCGGTTCGGCGATGGCCGCTCCACAAGCGGAAGCCGGTACTCCGTTGATCAAGGTCTTCGTCACCCGCTCCGAGGCAAGCATTCTTGATAACGCTGTCATCTTGCGCGGCGAGACCGAAGCCGCACGACAAGTCGATGTGCGCGCCGAAACATCGGGGCTGGTTATTTCCGAGCCGCTCCGCAAAGGCGTATCAGTGGCCGAGGGCGAGCTCTTGTGTGAGCTGGACGCCGGCACCCGCCGTGCCGCGCTTGATGAGGCAAAGGCTCGTCTGGCCGAGGCGATTTCCAGAATGCCCGAGGCCGAGGCCCGCGCTCCCGAGGCAGAAGCAAGGCTTGCCGAGGCCAATTCGCGGGTGGCCGAAGCCGAAGCGCGGCTGATCGAATCCCGCGCGCGCCTTGCCGAAGCCGAGATCAATGAGAACGCTGCGACCAAGCTTTCCGAAGGTGGCTTTGCCTCCGACAGCCGTGTTGCCAACGCCGAAGCGACGCTGGAATCTGCGCGCGCCGGCGTCACCTCGGCGCAGGCCGCCGTAAACGGCGCGCGGGCCGGTGTTGTTGGCGCTGGTGCTGGCCTTCAGGCGGCGGCCTCGGCCGTCGAAAGCGTCCGCGCTGCCATTGCCGGTGCGGAAGCAGCCGTGGCCTCTGCAGAACGCGAGCTGTCGAAGCTGCGCATCCAAGCGCCCTTCGCGGGGCTCTTGGAAACGGATACCGCGGAAATCGGCTCGCTCCTGCAACCGGGCGGCGCTTGCGCAACGGTCATTCAGCTCGACCCGATCAAGCTTGTCGGTTTCGTCGCCGAGATCGACGTGGCCAAGATCGAGCCCGGCGCACGCGCCCGAGCCCGCCTTGCCTCGGGTGAAACCATTATCGGAAACGTGAGCTTCATCGCCCGTTCGTCCGACCCGATGACCCGCACCTTCCGCGTCGAGGTCGAGGTGCCGAACACCGATCTTGCAATCCGCGACGGCCAGACCGTCGAAATCATGGTTGCCGCCGAGGGTCGGCCCGCGCACTTGCTGCCGCAATCGGCGCTGACGCTCGATGATGACGGAAGGATCGGTGTCCGACTTCTGGGCGCGGGCAACATCGCTCGTTTCGCCCCTGTCGACATCTTGCGCGATACGATCGAGGGCGTTTGGGTTTCGGGCCTTGAGGATGCGGTCGAGGTAATTACCGTCGGGCAAGAATATGTGGTCGAAGGCGTGACCGTCGACCCCACGTTCGGTGAGGCATCGCAATGAACGGCGTCGTCGACTGGGCAGCCTCAAGGGCCAGAATGGTCCTTGCCTTCATCTTCCTGTCGCTTCTGGCAGGCGGATACGCCTATGTCGGCCTGCCAAAAGAAGGTGAGCCGGATATCGAGATCCCGGCCCTTTTCGTCTCGGTCCCCTTCCCCGGCATTTCCGCAGCCGACGCCGAAAAGCTCCTCGTCAAGCCGATGGAAACCCAACTCGCCACGCTGAGCGGGCTCGACACCATGTCGGGCACTGCATCTGAAGGCTATGCCGGGGTCAGCCTCCTGTTCGACTATGGCTGGGACAAGACCCGCGTCATGGCCGACGTGCGCGACGCGATGAACACCGCCGAGGCACAATTCCCGCAAGGGGCAGACAAGTATTCGATCAACGAGATCAACTTTTCCGAATTCCCGGTCATCGTCGTCAATCTGACGGGTCAGGTGCCGGAACGCACACTGATCCGCGTCGCCAAGGAGCTTCAGGACAAGATCGAGGGCCTCGATTCCGTCCTCAACGCCCAGCTGACCGGCCAGCGCGACGAGACGCTTCTGGTCGAGATCGATCCCCTGCGGCTCGAGGCCTACAACCTGACGGCGGGTGAGCTGATCAACGTGGTCAGTCAGAATAACCTTCTGATCGCCGCCGGACAGATCGACACCGCGCAGGGCACTTTCGCGGTCAAGATTCCTTCGTCTTTCGACGAGGCACAGGATGTCTATTCCCTGCCAATCAAGACCAACGGCGACCGTGTCGTCACGCTTGGCGATCTGGCGACGATCCGCTTGACCTTCGAAGAAAAGACCTCGACCGCCCGCTACAACGGCACCAACACCGTGGCCCTGCAAGTGGTCAAGCAGCGCGGCTTCAACCTGATCGATACCGCCGCCCAGATCCGCGATACCGTGGCCGCCGCCGAGGCAAGCTGGCCGGAAAACCTCAAGATCGCTGTCGATGTCGGCACCTCGAACGACCAGAGCCGCAACGTGGCCTCGATGGTCAGCCAGCTGGAAGGCTCGGTCCTGACCGCCATCGCGCTGGTGATGATCGTGGTGCTCGCTTCGCTTGGCGCCCGCTCGGCGCTTCTGGTGGGCTTTGCGATACCGACCTCGTTCCTTCTGACTTTCGCGCTGCTGGCAATCATGGATGTGACGGTGTCCAACATCGTCATGTTCGGCCTGATCCTTGCGGTGGGGATGCTGGTCGACGGGGCGATCGTCGTCGTCGAATACGCCGACAAGCGCATCCAGGAAGGCACCGGCCCGATGCACGCCTATGTCGAGGCGGCTAAGCGGATGTTCTGGCCCATCGTTTCGTCCACCGCGACGACGCTTTGCGCCTTCCTTCCCATGCTGTTCTGGCCCGGCGTCGCCGGTCAGTTCATGGGCATGCTGCCGGTGACGTTGATCTTCGTCCTGACTGCCTCGCTCGTCGTGGCGCTGATCTACCTGCCGGTCATGGGCGGCGTGTCTGGCCGCATGACCCGCAGGTTCGGCCGCGCCTCCGATCTGCTGCGCCGCAGCTTGCCGCTCTATGTCCGCGCCGCCCTGATCGTGCCTGCGATCTTGATCACCTATGCAGGCGGGATGCTGGCGCTCAACCCCGCCTACCTGACCGGCACGGCACAACAGACCGACGGGTTTGTCGCCTCGCTCCCTGGCCTCGTCGTGTTCATTCTTGGTGCGATCGGCCTGTCCATCACGATGGGCGCCGCCAAGACCGAACGCCCCGTCACCAAGATAAACGCAGGCTACCGCCGTTCGCCCTTTGGCTGGGTCATCCATGCCATCGCCGGAAATCCGGTCATGCCGCTGGTATCGATTGCCTCGGTCGGTGCTCTCGTGGCGGTGATCTTCATGTATTACGCCGAGCACAACAAAGGCACCGAGTTCTTCACCGCGACCGAGTCCGAACAGGCCATCGTCTATGTGCAAGCGCGCGGCAACCTCAGCCTTGAAGAGAAAGACGCCCTCGTGCGCGAGGCCGAACAGGCGACGCTTGGCGTGGCCGGCATCAAGTCGGTCTTTTCCTTCGCTGGCGCTGGCGGCCTCAACCAGAACACCGCCGGCGCGAGCGGCCCGGGCGATACCATCGGTCAGATCCAGCTCGAGCTTGTGCCGTGGCAAGAACGCTCCGCCTTTGCACGCGAGAACGGTCTCGACATGTCGGATCTGAATGGCGCGGCTGTCATGTCAACCCTGCAAGCCAAGCTCGACCAGATCCCCGGCATCAAGACACAGACCCTGAGCCTTGCTATGGGCCCCGGCGCGTCCAAGCCGATCCATGTGCGCCTCAAGGGCGATGATTTCGACCTCTTGCGCCAGACAACAGCCGATATTCGCAGCCAGATTGAAGCCCTCGATGGGGTGATCCTCGTTGAAGACACGCTGCCACTGCCCGGCATCGACTGGCAACTGACCGTGGACGTGGCCAAGGCGGGCCGGTTCGGCGCCGACGTGGCCTCGGTCGGCTCGATGGTCCAGCTTGTCACACGCGGGGTGATGCTCGACACGATGCGGGTTGATAGCTCGGAAGAGGAAATCGAGATCCGGGTGCGTCTGCCCGAAAAGGACCGCGTGCTTTCGACACTCGACAGTCTCAAGGTCCGCACGCCTTCGGGCATGGTGCCGCTGTCGAATTTCGTGACGCGCAAGCCGGTGCCTCAGCTGGCCCAGATCAGCCGCGTTGACCAGACCCGCTATTTCGACGTTCTTGCCGGAGCCGCGACCGGCCTTGTAAAGTTGACCGATGTCAAATCCGGCACGAACCGTATTCTGCCCGAGGCAGAGATTGCAGGCGACAGCGATCTGACCGCCGCGATCGAAAGCGGCGAAATGACCCGCACGATCGTCAACGCCAACGAACGGATCGAGGCGATCACAGAATGGCTTGATACCCCCGGCACGCTTCCGGCAGGGATCAGCTTTTCCTGGCAAGGCGATTTCGCCGATCAGGCCGAATCCATCGCCTTCCTTCAGGTCGCTTTTGCCGGTGCGCTGGGGCTGATGTTCATCATCCTGCTGGCCCAGTTCAATTCCTTCTACAACTCCATCCTGGTGCTGCTGGCGGTGATCCTGTCGACCGCGGGCGTGCTCGTCGGCATGATCGTCATGGATCAGACCTTCTCGATCATCATGACCGGAACCGGCATCGTCGCCCTTGCCGGTATCGTGGTGAACAACAATATCGTGCTGATCGATACCTATCAGGAATACCGGCAATATATGCCGCGCACCGAGGCGATCACTCGCACTGCCGAGGATCGCATCCGCCCCGTCCTTCTGACGACGATCACCACCATGGCGGGCCTTGCGCCGATGATGTTCGGCCTCAGCCTCGATTTCATCAACGGCGGTTATTCGATCGACAGCCCGACCGCGCTTTGGTGGAAGCAACTGGCGACCGCGGTTGTCTTCGGCCTTGGCATCGCAACCTTCCTGACGCTGATCTTTACGCCTTCGATGCTGGCGGTTCGCGTCTGGGTCACGACCTATGCCCGCTGGATCGCGCAGTTGCTCGCCAAGGCCTCGATGGGCCGGTCGAGCCGCGCGGCGCGCGACTGGGCATTGGCGCGCGAGGCCAAGAGCGTGAAATCGCCGGAAATCGTCTGGACGGACCTCGTCGAGCCCGCGTCGCCAACCCGCCTTTCGCCCCTCAGGGCCGCCGAATAGCTAGTATCCCTCGGGCCGCAGGAGGGCCGAGACCTGACGCTCGACGAGGGCAAAGCCGATCCGGCGGTAAAGCCGCCCGGCATCGCCCTCGGCTTCGGCGACGATCACGGGCCGTGCATGAGGCGCGCGCTGTTGCAGCCAGTCCAGCGCATGAACGACCAGCGCCGAGCACAGGCCACGCCGGCGGTAGGCCGCCGCCGTTTCCACCGATTGGAACCGCGCGATGCGGCCGTCGGTGAAGATACCGAGATCGGCCGCCAGGGTCTCGCCGTCAAAGGCGCCAAACCACGCCCCCTCACCCGCCGCGATCGCCTTGCGCCACCCGTCGCAGCGGCCACGGATGAAAGCAGCATAGCCTTGGGTCTGATAGCCTTCTTCCAGCCCGATCGCGACCTTGAGGTCGGCAACCTTCGACCAATCCCCCTCGTCCACCACGTCGCGCAGCACAAAACCCTGCGGCGGCGCGACGGGCAGCGGCGCTCCTTCCAGCGCCAGAACATCATCTTGCTCGATGACAAAGCCACGCTCGGCAAGGGTATCAAGATCTTCGGCAAGGCTCCGCTCGGGCGCATCCCAGGAAATCGTGACGTGCTCGGCCTGCGGGAAAGCCTCGTGAAAGGCGGCAACAGCCACTTCGGGCGGCGGCGGATCGCCCCTCAGGATCAGTTGGTTGCCAAACCAGAAATCCGGCTCGTTCGGCGTCCGCAAGACCCAACCCAGAGGGTGCGTCTCAATCTCTGCCCTTTTGGAGAGCACCAAGATATCAGTCGCCAGACCGAGAGAGCTTGGGCCCATCATGACGCGGCCTCGTCCTCGTCGTCGGCCTGCCGCTGCCACAGCTGGGCATAGCGGCCGTTCTTCGACAGAAGAGCATCGTGCTTGCCCTCCTCGACGATCTTGCCGTCTTCCAGCACGATGATCCGGTCGGCATCGGCAATGGTCGAGAGCCGGTGCGCGATGGTGATGACCGTGCGGCCCTTGCCCATCGCCTTCAGCTCGGCCTGAATCTCGCGCTCGGTATCGGTATCGAGGGCGCTTGTCGCCTCGTCCAGGAGCAGGATCGGCGGGTTTTTCAAAAGCGTGCGGGCGATGCCGACGCGCTGCTTCTCGCCGCCCGAGAGCTTGAGCCCGCGCTCGCCGACGGCGGTTTCGTATCCATTCGGCAGCGATTTGACGAAATCGTGGATGCTGGCCGCTTTTGCGGCGGCGATGATTTCGTCCTCCGATGCCTGCGGCCGGCCATAGGCGATGTTGTAGCGGATCGTGTCGTTGAACAGGACGGTATCTTGCGGCACAACGCCTATCTGCTGGTGCAGGCTTTCCTGCGTCACGTCGCGCACATCCTGCCCGTCGATCTTCAGGGCGCCACCGCTGACATCATAGAAGCGAAACAAGAGCCGCCCGATGGTCGATTTTCCCGAACCCGAAGACCCGACGATGGCAACCGTCTGACCCGCCGGAACCTCAAAGCTGATCCCCTTGAGGATCTGGCGCCCCGTTTCATAGCCGAAATGCACATCCTCCAGCGCGATGGTCCCGCCCGCCACCTCCAGAGGCCGCGCATCCGGATTGTCCTTGATTTCGGCAGGCTGCCCCAGAAGAGTGAACATCTCGCTCATGTCGATCATCGCTTGCCGGATCTCGCGATAGACCGAGCCGAGGAAATTCAGCGGCATGGTGATCTGGATCATATAGGCGTTGACCATGACGAAATCTCCGACACTCAAGCTCCCGTCGCGGACGCCCAGAGCGGCCATGACCATGACAACCACAAGCCCGGTCGTGATCAGGAACGATTGGCCGAAATTCAGGAACGAGAGCGAATAGCTGGTCTTCAGCGCCGCCTGCTCATAGCCCTCCATCGCCCGGTCATAGCGGTCGGCTTCCCATTTCTCGGCGGCGAAATATTTGACGGTTTCGAAATTCAGGAGGCTGTCGATGGCCTTTTGATTGGCCTCGGTATCCTGATCGTTCATCTTCTTGCGGATCTTCACCCGCCACTCGGTTATCGCGAACGTGAACCAGACATAGAGGCCGATCGTGAGGACGACGACCGCCAGATACCAGACGTCGAAAAGGTAGAAGAGAATGCCGGCGACCATCAGCAACTCGAGCAGAAGCGGTCCCATGTTGAAAAGCAAGAACCGCAGAAGGAAATCGACGCCCTTCACGCCGCGCTCGATGATCCGGCTCAGGCCCCCGGTCTTGCGGGTGATATGATAGCGCATCGAGAGGTTGTGAATATGGACGAAGGTCTCGTAGGCGAGCCGCCGCAACGCCCTTTGCCCAACGGGCGCGAAGACCGCATCCCGCAATTGCGACAGGCCCACATTCATCAGCCTTGCGAAGCCATAGGCCACCGTCAGCCCAACCGCGCCCAACCCCAGCCAAAGCGCGGGGTCGGCATCTGCCGAGAGCGTATCGACCGCGTGCTTGTAGAAAAGCGGTGTGGCCACCGAGATGATCTTGGCCGCCAAGAGCATTGCCAAAGCCAGAACCACCCTGACCTTCACCGCGCTATCGCTCGCCGGCCAAAGATAGGGCGCAACCTTGCGGATCACGTTCCAGCCTTCGATCGGCTCGTTGTTCAGATTGGCGTCGGTCTTGCGCAGGCCTCGCATGGGGGCTCCTTCATCTACCGCCCTCTAGGTAAGACCCGAGGGCGGCAATGACCAGAGGCGCTAGTTGCCTTCCGCAGTCGGCAGAACGAAGACTTGCCCCGGATAGATCAGATCGGGGTTGCGGATGCGGTCGCGGTTGGCCTCGAACACCATCACATACATGATCCCCTCGCCATAGCGTTCGCGGGCGATGGCCCAGAGCGTATTGCCGGGCTGGACCGTGCGCATCGCCACCTGAAACTCGGGGTTCGCGGTCTCTTCTTGCATGACCTCGGCGACCTTCTCGGCCTCTTCTCGCTTGAAGGGGGTCTCGATCCGGCTGACGACCGCGCCATCTTGACCGATCTCGTCGACCCGCAGCGTGTAGACACCGGTGTCGACCTCGGGCAGCGTGGTCTGCCAATCGCCCGAAGGCGAGACCGGGACAGAGGCAATCGCGGTATTGTCGAGATAGATCTGAACGCTGCCCTCGCCCTCGGCACGGCCAGCGAGAACAACATTTCCATCAACGTCATAGGTGATCGTATCAAGCGAGACGGCCTCGGCCACCTCGGCGTCGGCCACGCCGCCCGGCTGGATCACTTTCACACCGCCTGCATCGGCCAGAAGGACTGGCGGAGCCGTCTCGGCAGCAGGGGCCTCGGGCGCGGTGGCAGGCGCGGTGGCCGGTTCTGCGGTCCCGTCTGTGCCGGTCGCCGCCGACGGCTCTGCGGACGCGCCGGCGGTATCGGGCGAGGCGGTCGCAGCCTCACCCGAAGGCGCAGCGGCAGGCTGGCCCTCTGTCGATGCCTGCGCCTCTGTCGTCGCGTCAGTGGCTGGTGCGGTTTCGGGCTGCGCGGGTTCGGCGGTCGCCACGACGACAGGTTCGGCGACAGGTTCGGCGACAGGGGCCACGATGATCGTCTGGGCCGAGGCGATCTCGGTGCCGCCAGCGGTGGCGGCAAGGGAAAGAACGCGCGGCTCAGCGCCCGGAGGGACGTTGAGGAAGGCCACGAAATTGCCGCGGCCGTCAGCCTCGGCTTCGGCGACGATCTCATTTCCGAGCAGGATCCGAACCTTGGCCCCCGGCGGCGCATGGCCGGCAATAAGCGCCGTGCCATCGGCCTCGATGCGGACAGTATCGAACGTGGGCGCGTTCTCGTCGACGACCGCGGCGGTCGAGGCGGTCGAGGTGGTATCGGCCGCGGGGGCGGCCTCGCTCGCGGGGGCGGCCGCATTCGATTCGACTGTCGCCTCAGGCGCAGGAGCCTCGGCGCTTGGCTGGGTCGCGTTGGTTGCAGGCGCGGCCTCGGCCGGCGCGCTTTCGTCCGATGCGGCCTCGGCCGGCGCGGCCTGCTCGTCAGGAGCGGTGGTTTGAGACGACCAGATCAGATAGCCCAGAATAATAACGACAAGCGCAGCGATCGCACCCTGCACCACACGGCCCGAATTCGGCCCAGTCTCCGTTGCCACGGCAGCGTCCTTCCCCAAGTTCCGCCCATTCGCCCAATGGGCGGTTGAGAGAGCATAGCAACGGGGCTATGCAAACTGAAAGCCCCGCCAACATACATATGCAAAGGAAATGACATGTCGGCCACAGTGAAATCGGTCTGCATCTATTGCGGTTCGCGCGATGGCGACAATCCGGCCTTTGCGACGGATGCCGAGGCCACGGGCCGGATGCTGGCGCGCAACCGCTGGCGACTTGTCTATGGTGCCGGGGATGTGGGTCTGATGGGCCGCGTGGCGCGGACCTGCCAGCAGGCTGGCGGCAGCACCTTCGGCGTGATCCCGACCCATCTGATGCGGCTCGAGGTCGGCAAACGCGATCTAGACAGCTTCGTGATCACCGAGACGATGCACGAGCGCAAGAAGGTCATGTTCATGAACGCCGATGCTGTGGTCGTCCTGCCGGGCGGCGCGGGATCGCTGGACGAATTTTTCGAGGCGCTCACCTGGCGACAGCTCGGTCTGCATTCCAAGCGGATCGTGCTTCTCAATACCGAAGGCTATTGGGATCCGCTCACGGGCCTTGTCGATCATGTCATCAGCGAAGGCTTCGCCGATGCCTCACTGAAAGACTATATCTCGATCGCCCCCGATGTCGCGGCGTTGGAGACCACCCTGCGCGCCGCCCTTTCCTGACGGATCGCCGTGACCGAATAGATCGCCAGCGCCAGCCAGATCAGGCCAAAAGCCAGCTTGTGCCAGCCGGTGAAGGGTTCGGTAAAAATCACCGTGGCACAGAAGAACTGAAGGGTTGGGTTGATGTATTGTATGAGCCCCACCGTCGAAAGCCGCACCCGCCGCGCCGCATAGGCGAAAAGGATCAGGGGCGAGGCCGTGAGCGGCCCCGACAGCATCAAGAGGAAATGCCGCCAAAGGTCGTTGCTGCCACCAACGCCGGTGCCTTCAAGCGCGATCCAGCCAATCGCCAGCGGCGCCAGCACCAGAACCTCGGCCGTCACCGACACAACCGGCCCAAGGTCGAGCCGTTTCTTGATGATCCCGTAGGCGCCAAAAGTCCCAGCGATATAAAGGGCGATCCACGGCGCGACGCCGAGGCCATAGGTCAGCGTAATGACCGCCACGGCCGCCAAGAGAACAGCGGCCCACTGGGCCGGTCGCAGCGCCTCGCCCAGGACGAACCGCCCCAGAACCACGGCCAAAAGCGGGAAGATATAATAGCCAAGCGAAGCCTCGACGGCATAGCCGTGACCAATGGCGAAAATGAAGCCAAACCAATTGCCCGCAATGAAAAGAGCGGCCGCCGCGATCACTGCAAACTGGCGCAGGCTTCCCAGGGCCTTGAATACAAGGCCAATCCGCCCCTGGAAGATCAGGATGCCCGCAAAGAAGACAAGCGACCAGAGCGAGCGATAGGCCAAGACCTCGAGCGGGGCAATCATGGTCAGCTGCGCGTAAAAGAGCGGCGACAGGCCCCAGATCGTGCAGGCCACCACCATCGCGAACACGCCCTTGGTCCCGTCGGTCATTCCTGCCCCCAAAGAAAAACCCCGCGCCGGGGCGCGGGGTTGTGTGCCATGCGAGCCCGTTACATCCGGCCCGCGACGTTTTCCCAATTGACGAGATTGTCGAGGAAATTCGTCAGATAGGCGGGGCGCTTGTTGCGGAAGTCGATGTAATAGCTGTGCTCCCAGACATCGCAGCCCAGAAGGGCGGTCTGGCCAAAGCAGAGCGGGTTGACACCGTTTTCGGTCTTGGTGACGGCGAGCGAGCCGTCGGCGTTTTTCACAAGCCAGCACCAGCCCGAACCGAACTGGCCTGCGCCAGCGGCGGAAAAGGCCTCCTTGAAGGCGGCGACCGAACCAAAGCTCTCGGTCAGAGCCTTCTCGAGGCTGCCCGGCATATTCGAGGCGCCGGGGCCCATCATCTCCCAGAACTGGTTGTGGTTCCAAAGCTGGCTGATGTTGTTGAAAATGCCATTCTGCGCGACAGCGGTCTTGTTGTAGGTGCCGACGATGATCTCTTCCATCGTCTTGCCATCCCACTCGGTCCCGGCGATCAGCTTGTTGCCGTTGTCGACATAGGCCTTGTGGTGCAGGTCGTGGTGATATTCGAGCGTCTCGCGCGACATGCCTTTTGAGGCAAGCGCATCGTGAGCATAGGGAAGATCGGGGAGCGAGAAAGCCATGGGATGTCCTTCGGTCTGAGTTCCTGTTCGCCACCGTAACAAAGCGACTGACGCGGCGGCGTCAAGGCATTATCTCAGATCGCGACCCGGGGCGAAAGCCTTGGCACCTCTTGAATGGACTTTTGAGCACATGCAGCTATCCTGAGGCCGAGCAAAACACGGCCCAAGGCCACATCAGATACGGGCAGCCCATGTCGCAAATCCTCGCCGTCACCTGTATGCGCGACGAAGGCCCCTATGCGGCCGAATGGATCGCGCATCTTCTGGCCGTGGGCGTGGACCATGTGCTGGCCTACAGCCACGACTGTGCCGATGGGACCGATCGTCTGCTTGACCTTCTGGCGGCAAGCGGCGCTGTGACCCATGTGCCATTCACTCCCGAAGGCAACAAATCCGTCCAATGGCAGGCGCTACGGCGTGCCGACAAGCACCCTTTGGTGAGGTCCGCAGAGTGGGTGATCTTGCTCGACGCCGACGAATACCCCGTCTTTGACCCTCCGCTCGCGGGTTTCCCCGATCTCGTCGCCGCTCTCCCCGAGGGGGCCGACGCCGTCGCCCTGCCCTGGCGCCTTTTCGGCAGTGGCGGGCAGGAACAATGGGCCGAAGGCCTGACGCCCGAACGGTTCACCCTGGCCGCTCCGGCCGATGTGCTTCTTCCGGCCGCGCATTTTTTCAAAACCCTCTTTCGCCCCCGCGCCTTTCAAAAGCTCGGGGTGCACAGGCCCAAGAACAAAAAGGACGCAGCGCCACGTTGGAGCCTTGGCGGGGCCATGCCCCTTGACCAAGGCTTTGCAGCCGACGACAGCCGGATCAACCTCTTCGGCTATGACACCGCCGCCGCAAAGGCGCGGCTAAATCATTATTCCCTGCGCTCGGCGGAAGAATTCCTCGTCAAACGCGCCCGCGGCCTGCCGAACCAGAAGGGCAAGCCAGTCGACCTGGGCTATTGGGCGGAACGCAATTTCAACACCGTCCAAGACCTGAGCTTCGCTCCGCATCTGCCTGCGATGAAAGAGAAACTCGCGCAACTCATGGCGCTGGATGGCGTCACCGAAACCATCGGTAAAGCCCGCGCCTGGCACCGCGCCCAGCTTGCAACACTCCTGAACGAGCCGGACAATATCCGCCTGATGTGGCATATGACCCTGCTCGCCAGTAGCACCCCACCCGGCCGCGAGGCGCTTGAACGCCATATCACACGTCTGAATTCTTGATGAATAGCACCGAGGAAAACTTTGTCGCCCGCTCGGTTACTCATCAAATCGGAGTCACCGACGCGATCGTCTTCGTGGCCGATCTCGACGCTCGACGCTACGCAGAAGCAAGGTCCTCCGGGATGGCCATCGCTTGGAACGTGAAGCGCCGGTCGCCCTTCGCATTCAATGGTTGGAAGGCGCGAACTGAAGAAATCCACCGATACATCGACCAGGATACCGAGCAAGTCCAGCGGGACAAGACGCTCGGCTCGCTGCGAGAAATTCTCGATGCCGGCGCCCGTGGGTCGATCATGATAGATATGCAAGATCGACGAATTCGCTCCGTCATCTCACCGGAGATGCGTGGGCATCCGGTCTTTTGCTTTAATCGCCTCGCCGGCGAACCGGGGCGCATTCTATGGCCGCTGCCCAGATATCAGGATTCTGGATCAGACGACTTCCTTGGCAATCTCGATCCGGCTCGTGTTGCTTGGGCCGAGAAGGACGACAAGTTTGCCTGGCGCGGAATTGCAACGGGGCGAGCGAACCCGCATCTCGATGCGCGCCGCGAGAAGGAACGCCTCAAGCCGCTCTTGCGGAAGCTCAAAACCGGGGCGCTCGGCGCAGATCGGGCCAAGGCCCGGCTCCTGACCATTCCCCGCTTTCGATTTGTCGACCGCTACCAAGAAGACAGTCGGGCCGACGTTGGGTTTGTCGACGGAAACGGTCTCATTCTTCACAGCGAAGATCTTCTTGATCCCTATGAAAAACCGCGAATTCCGCGAGAAGCGTTTCAGCGGTTCAAGTATCTCGTTGTCCTGCGCGGACTTGATGTCGGTTCGTCCTTCTATTGGACGATGAACAGTGGCTCTCTCGGGCTTGTCATGGAGACGCCCTTCGAGAGCTTTGCTTCGGTCCATTTCGAGCCCTGGATGCACTATGTCCCGTTCAAACAAGATCTGTCGGACTTTGAAGAGAACTTTGCCTGGTGCCAAAGCCACCAAGACGAATGCCAAGCCATGACGCGGCGGGCGGCAGAGGTTTGCAAGCTCCTCTCCCGCGCCGATCTGCGTGCGGAAATCCTTCGCAGGGTGGTGGCCGAGGTCAATCGCCTGACCGGCCAGTGATCAGCTGAGCGCGCCCACCGGCCCCGCTTCTGCGCTGACGCGCAGGAGGTCGAAGACATAGTCCCCGACGGAGCGGAACGAAACGACGTGGAACGCGCCCGCCTCGTCTTTCCAGAAAGCGGCGGCCACCTGCCCCACGCGCGAGCGGCGGAAATCGCCGGCGCCGAAAGCAGCGGAAGAGAAGTCCACCGGCGCGTTCTTGGCCATGACCTCGGCCGCACCGGCGCCTTCTACGGTCACATAGGCCCGAGCGTCCGAGACGTTGACCGCCAGATAATGCACGCCCTTCAGCGCCTTGGCGATCGTCGCCACGGTGTCTTCGGCCTCGGCATAGGGCACCAGGAGCAGAAGCTCGTCGGGCGACATCCAGAGTGCCCCGCGTCCGCCCGTCACCAGCGCCTTGCGCTGCGCCGGGATGGCTTGGCCGGTGATCTTCTTGACCACGGTCTTGACCTTTGCCGCCGACAAATCACCGCGCAGGGCAATCATCCCTTGCAGGCCCGCATCGCGCACCGTTACCGCGCCGTCGGCCACGCGGCCGCCAAGGAAGCTTACGGGCTCAGACATCCTGCTTCTCCCCTGCTTTGTCATAGAAAACCTGATCGACGATCCTGGCCTTGACCGACGTGCCATCGACCTTCGGAAACTCGATGAGTTCACCCATGCGGTCAGGCCCGCGATGGACAAGGCCCATGGCGATGCCGCGTCCCAGCGTCGGCGAATAATAGGTCGAGGTCACGCGCCCCTGCGTCAGCCGCTGGCCGTTGGCGTTGTAACCATCGCCCACCGCATAGGCGCCGTCGGGAATGACCGAACCATCGACCGTCTCGAGGCCGACGAGTTTCCACCGGTCGGGATCGACCATATGGCTGCGCTCTTGCGCGCGCTTGCCAAGGTAATCCTCTTTCTTCTTGGAAATCGCCCAGCCAAGGCCAAGGTCTTGCGGGATCACGGTGCCGTCAGTCTCGTCGCCGATCATGATAAAGCCCTTCTCGGCCCGCATGACGTGCAGGCCCTCGGTGCCATAGGGCATGATGCCAAACTCTTCGCCATCCTTCAAAAGCCTGTCCCAGAAGGCGCGGCCATGGCTTGCGGCAACGGCAATCTCATAGCTGAGCTCGCCCGAGAACGAGATGCGATAGACCCGCACAGGAAAGCCGCCGAGCGTTCCGTCGGCCCATTGCATGAACGGCAAGGTCTCTTTCGAGACATCCATGCCGCCCAGCTTTTCCAACAGCTTCCGCGCCTTGGGGCCGACCACGGCCACTTGGGCATATTGCTCGGTCACGTTGGCGACATAGACCTTCCAGTCCCACCATTCGCACTGGAGCCAATCCTCCATCCACGCATGGATGCGATCCGCGCCGCCGGTGGTGGTGTGGCACAGCCAGGTGTCCTCGTCGATCCGTGCGACAACGCCGTCGTCGGTGAGAAAGCCGTTCTCGGTGCACATCAGGCCATAGCGGCATTTGCCAATTGGCAGGGTGCTCATCATGTTGGTGTAGAGCATATCAAGGAACTTGCCCGCGTCCGGCCCCTTTACGATCAGCTTGCCAAGGGTCGAGGCGTCAAGCAGGCCCACATTGGTGCGCGTGTTGACGATCTCGCGGTTCACCGCGTCATGCAGCCCCTCGCCTGCTTTGGGAAAGCTGTAAGGGCGGCGCCATTGGCCCACGGGTTCGAAATCGGCGCCATTGTCGACGTGCCAGCCGTGCATCGGCGTCTTGCGGATGGGTTGGAACAGCTCATCCCGCGCCGCGCCGCCAATCGCGCCCATCGAGATGGGGGTATAGGGCGGGCGGAAGGTGGTGGTGCCGGTCTGCGGGATCGCCTGGTTGAGCGCCTGCGACAGGACGGCAAGGCCGTTGATGTTGCTCAACTTGCCCTGATCGGTCGCCATGCCCAGCGTGGTATAGCGCTTGGTATGCTCGACGCTTTCATAGCCCTCGCGCGCGGCGAGCTGCACATCCGAAACCTTTACATCGTTCTGATAATCGAGCCAGGCCTTCATCTTCAACTCGGCCCCCGCCCCCTGAGGCATAAGCCAGACGCCGGCAATCGGCGCTTCGACGGCATCATTCGCCACAGGCGCTTTGCCTGTCTTGGGCTTGAACCCTGCGGCCTTGGCGGCGGCGCGGCCAGCGGCAGTCGCGTCGGCAAGGGCCGCACTCGCGCCAAGCGCGCCGCTCGCGGTGCCGGCGGTCAGGACAAAGCCCTCGCCATTGGCGCCGGTCGGCGCCCTGGCGGGATCGGGTCGAAACAAGGCTTGTGCGTCGTCCCAGATCAGCTTGCCGCCGCAGTGCGACCACAGGTGCACCACCGGCGACCAGCCGCCCGACATGGCGACGCAATCGCAGGCGATCTCGTCGATCACCGCGCCTTCGCCCGCCTGCAGGCAAAGGGCGACGCCAGTCACGCGGGTCTTGCCTTTGACCTTGGCGATGGCCTTGCCGTGTTCGACACGGATGCCCTTGGCCTTGGCCTCGTCCCCCAAAGCGCCCGCGCCTTCCGGGCGGGCATCGATGATGGCAGGCACGGAAAGCCCAGCCTCCATAAGCGCGATCGCGGTGCGGTAGGCATCGTCGTTGTTGGTGACGACCACGGTGCGGTCGCCCACGGAAACGCCGAAATTCCCGAGGTAATCGCGCACGGCCCCGGCCAGAAGAACGCCCGGCAAGTCATTGCCCGCAAAAGACAAAGGCCGTTCGATCGCGCCGGTCGCGGTGATCGTCTGCTTGGCGCGGATGCGCCACAAGCGGTGACGCGGGCCGCTTTGGGCCGGATCGTGATCGGTCAGCCGCTCGTAGCCGAGAATATAGCCGTGATCGTAAACGCCAGCCCCCATGCAGCGGGTCCGAAGCGTCACATTATCCATCTTTTCAAGAGCTTCAACCGCGCCCTTCACCCATTCATCCGCAGGCGTGCCGGCAATCTCGACGCCATCGACAACGGCGCGGCCGCCCCACTCGGCGGTTTGCTCCATCACCAGAACTCGCGCACCCGATTTGCCCGCCTCAAGCGCCGCCTGAAGGCCAGCGATCCCGCCACCGATCACCACGACATCGGCATAGAAATAGAAATGCTCATAGGTATCCGCGTCGCGATCCTTCGGTGCTTTACCGAGGCCGGCCGACTGGCGGATGAACGGCTCATAGATATGCTTCCAAAAGGCGCGCGGGAAGAGGAAGGTCTTGTAATAAAAGCCCGCCGGCAGGAACCGCGCGAAAAGCGCGTTGATCGCGCCGATATCGAACTCGAGCGTCGGCCAGTGGTTCTGGCTCGTGGCGTAAAGCCCGTCGTAAAGCTCGGTCGTCGTGGCGCGCTGGTTGGGCTCGAACTTGCCGCCCTTGCCAAGGTTAACCAGTGCGTTCGGCTCTTCCGCCCCGCTCGCCACCACGCCGCGCGGGCGGTGGTATTTGAACGACCGGCCTACCATCATCTGGTCATTGGCCAAAAGCGCCGAGGCGAGCGTGTCGCCCTCAAAGCCCTTCAGGCGCTTGCCGTTGAACTGAAACTCGACGGCGCGGCCACGGTTGAGAAGACGGCCACCAGAGGCAAGACGCGTGCTCATTTGAAATCCCTCCACGACCAGCCGGGCCTTTTGGCGCTGATCTTGTCTCTCAACTCTTTGGGCGGCTCTTTCGATTGCGCCGGATAGGTGCCAAACACCTGCAGCGTGTTGGTATCCCGCGCCGCAAGAAACCACTTGCCGCAGCCAAAGCTGTGGCGCCAGCGCTCGAAATGAACGCCTTTGGGGTTTTCCCGCATGAAGAGATAGCCCTCGAAGGCATCATCGCTCGCGCCCACGGCCTCACGCTTGAGGTGCGCCTCGCCGCCCGCGGTCAGCTCGGTCTCTTCGGCGTCCACGCCGCAATAGGGGCAATTGAGAGTTAGCATTAGCCTTTCCTCCTCAGGCGAACAATCTCACCTGACAACCATCCAATTATCGCCCCAAGAACGGCAAATAGCGCCCACCCTGAGATGCCACCGATAAAGACCCCGACTATTGATCCGACAAGTCCAGTTTGGGCGAACCCAAGGCCGAAAATCATTGCTCCAACCACTGTCAGGATCAATCTGGGATGGCTAACGACCCAGCGGAAAAAAGACCTCAACTTGAAGAATCCCGAAACCATCAGTGCGCCACCCCCGCGGCCACGCTTTCGTCGATGAACTTGCCCTCGCGGAAGCGCCACATGGAAAACTCGTCCGTGAGCGGCGAATAGCCCTTGGCCATCAGCTCGGCCATCGCCCAGCCCGAGCCGGGGATCGCCTTGAAGCCGCCGGTGCCCCAGCCGCAGTTGACGAAAATTCCCTCGACCGGGGTTTTCGACAGGATGGGCGAGCGGTCGCCGGTCATATCAACGATCCCGCCCCACTGGCGCAGCATTTTCAGACGCGAGATAATCGGGAAAGTCTCGTTCAGCGCGCGGACGGTCTCCTCGATGTGATGGAAGCTGCCGCGCTGGGTATAGTTGTTGAACCCGTCGGTGCCGCCGCCGATCACCATCTCGCCCTTGTCGGACTGGCTCATATAGCCGTGGACGGTATTGGCCATGACGACCACATCCATGCAAGGCTTGATCGGCTCCGACACCAGCGCCTGAAGCGCGAGCGATTCAATCGGCAGACGGAAGCCCGCCTTTTCCGCCAGCACGCCCGAGTGGCCGGCAACGACGAGGCCGAGCTTGTCGCAATCAATGGCCCCTTTGGAGGTATCGACACCAACAACCTTGCCGCCCTCAGTGCGAACGCCGGCGACTTCGCATTGCTGGATGATGTCCATGCCCATCGCGCTACAGGCGCGGGCGTAACCCCAGGCCACCGCATCGTGCCGCGCCGTGCCGCCGCGGGCCTGCCAGAGCGCGCCAAGCACCGGATAGCGCGGCCCGTCGATATTGATGATCGGCACCAGCTCTTTCACGCGGGCGGGGCTGATGAACTCGGTCGCCACGCCCTGCAGCTTGTTGGCGTGCGCGGTGCGCTGATAGCCGCGAATTTCGTGCTGTGTCTGCGCAAGCATCATCACGCCGCGGGGGCTGAACATGACGTTGTAGTTCAGGTCCTGGCTCATCGTCCCGTAAAGCGAGCGGGCCTTTTCATAGATCGCGGCCGAAGGATCCTGAAGATAGTTTGACCGGATGATCGTCGTGTTGCGGCCGGTGTTGCCGCCGCCCAGCCAGCCCTTTTCAAGAACGGCGACATTGGTGATGCCGTAGTTCTTGCCAAGGTAATAGGCGGTGGCGAGGCCATGGCCGCCCGCGCCGACGATGATCACATCGTATTTCTTCTTCGGCTCGGGGCTTTTCCATGCGCGGTCCCAGCCGGTGTGAAACCGAAGGGCTTCGCGGGCAATGGCAAAGGCGGAATAACGTTTCATCTTGGCCGAATCCCTCTTTCAAGGCGCAGGGTGTTCTGTGTGGTCTTACTGTCCTTCTGAGCGGAAACGAAGGCGACTGACAACGCCGCAAATTTGCGAAATAGCGACATGGAGCCGCGCAAGCGCCGCAATCGGGCTGTCATGGCGCCGCAGGGCCTTTCCCCGCCCACCCAGCAACGCTAGGTATGGGAAAGTTTTGCGGAGGCCCCATGCTCTTTTGGTCCATCAGCCTGTTCCTTGCGGCGATCACGACCGTTTATCTTGCAATGCCGCTTTGGCGCGGCCTGTGGGGGAGCGGCGAGAACCGCACCGATATGGCGATCTATCGCGATCAGCTGGCCGAGGTCGCCCGCGATCTCGAGCGCGGCGTTCTGAGCGAGGACGAGGCCGAGCGCACGCGCGCCGAGGTCGCCCGCCGCCTTCTGGCTGCTGACAAGGCAGGCCATGGCGTCGCCACGACCGGCCCCGTGCAGGGCAGCCGGATCATGGCGATTGCCGTTGTCCTGATCGTCGGCCTCGGAGCGCTGGCCCTCTATTCGAGCCTTGGCCTTCCGGGCTATCCCGACCTGCCGCTCGCCGAGCGCCTCGCCGCCGCCGAAGAGATGCGGGCCAGTCGCCCCTCGCAGCTTGAAGGCGAAGAGGCCGCCGCCGGCTTGCCCAAGCCCGATGTCGGCGCGACCGAGGATTACATCGCGATGGTGGACCAGCTGCGCACCATCGTCATGACCCGCCCCGACGATCAACAGGGCTGGGAGCTTCTGGCCCGCCACGAAGCCTCGCTTGCCAATTATGCCGATGCCGCGCGCGCGCAGGCGCATCTGATCGAATTGCGCGGAGCAGCCGCCGCAACCGAAGATCTGGTGAACCTTGCCGATATGATGGTCGCCGCGACCGCGGGGGCTGTCTCGCCCGAGGCGGAAGCTGTCCTGCGCGAGATCCTGCGCCGCGATACCGAGAACCTTGCCGCGCTTTACTACCTCGGCCTCCTCTATGCCCAGACCGACCGGCCCGACGTGGCCTTCCGCCTCTGGCGCGTGGTGATTGAAAGCGGCCAGACCGAAGTGATCCACGTCCAGCTTGCCCGCGGCCAGATCGAAGAAGCCGCGTTCCGCGCCGGCGTTGACGACTACGAGCTGCCGGCCGAACGTGGCCCGAACGCCGCCCAGATCGCCGAAGCCGCCGATATGAGCGCGGAAGACCGCACCGCGATGATCGAAGGCATGGTGGCCCAGCTTTCCGCGCGGCTCGCGAGCGATGGCGGCACCGCCGAAGAGTGGGCCCGACTGATCAACGCCTATGGCGTTCTGGGCGAGACCGAGCGGGCGCTGGCGATCTATCAGGAGGCCGTGCTGGTCTTTGCCGGTTCGGAAAGCGCCCTTTCCGCAATCCGTGCTGCCGGAATTTCGGCCGGAATCGCCGAATGATCTGCGCCTCGGCCGAGGATTTCGCCGCCGCCCTGCCCGCTTTCGGCGCGATTTGCGGGCTGGACCTCGGCACCGTGACCATTGGTGTCGCTGTCTCCGACAGCATGCGCTCGGTCGCCAGCCCCCTGGAGACCGTCAAGCGCAAGAAATTCACCCTCGACGCCGCCCGCCTGCTTGAAATCATCCATGCGCGCGATCTGAAGGGGGTCGTGCTGGGTCTGCCGATGAACATGGACGGCTCCGAAGGCCCGCGCTGTCAGGCCACCCGCGCCTTCGCCCGCAATCTGGAAAAGCTGACCGACCTGCCGATCGCCTTCTGGGACGAACGCCTTTCGACCGTAGCCGCCGAACGCGCGCTGCTGGAGGCGGATACGTCGCGCAAACGTCGCGGCGAGGTGATCGACCATGTGGCGGCGGGGTATATCCTGCAAGGGATGCTGGACAGGCTGGCCTATATGGGGCGCGGATAATGGCGGGAACCGACGATATCTGGAAACGCGAAGAGGTCGAAAGCCCCTGCGTGAAAATCTGCGTCGTGCATCCGGCCACGCGGCTCTGCACCGGCTGCTATCGCTCGATCGAGGAAATCGGCGGCTGGGGCCGGATGACCCCGGAAGAACGGCGGGCTGTCATGGCCGAGCTTCCTTCGCGCGCAGGGCTGTTGGCCAAGCGGCGAGGAGGCAGGGCAGCGCGATTGAGGGGCGAAGACTAGTCCGCCCTCAGCCAATCGCGCTTCTCTTTGAATTCAGGGCGGAAATAGGCGATGATCCGGCCTTCGGGCGGGGCCGTGTCTTTTGGCCCCCAAGGGGCGACGCCGTGCAACGTCAGACGATGAAGCAGAACCGATTGCCCCAAGCCCAGCGGCACCTCGACCCTCTCGCAGGTCTCGAAGACCTCGGCCCTCGCTTCGGTGTAGATCCCGGTCAGGTCGATCTCGCCCCACATCGGGGCCGGAAGGCCCGCGAAGGCCGACATGAACGCGTCGCGCATGATCTCGTGGCTGCCGGGCCAGACGACAAGGGGCGCAGCATTGGCCGCGTTGAGCGGGATACCGAGGATGAAGGCGTGCGCCTCACGCAGAAATCGCCGCCTTTCGGCCCCTTCGGCATGAATGCCGTCCACATGGGCCGCGTCGCGCTTGAGCCGGTATCGCGAGTTTGCCTCGCTCTCCTCGGGGTCACGGCGCGGATAGCCGGGATAGACGACTGACAGCTGCGCCGGATGCAGCGGCGTGATCCAGGGCATCAGGCCCTCCCAAGGGCCTTGAAGGGAAACGCCGCCGACCGCGCCGTTGTCGTCATTGGGCAGGGCATCGACGCCGACAAACCATGTCTTCCCGTGCCGCAGCCATTTGGCCTGCCACTTGGGGTCGGCCGCCACGCGCTTGGCCTCCGGCAATGCCGCAGCGGCCCAGGCGGCAACCCGTGCGTCCTTGGGCAGGACGACAAAGCCGTCCGCAGCAAAGGCCTCGGCGGCGCTCACCATCCCAGCGCCTTACGCAGCATGTTGAGGGCCACCAGCACGAGGAAGGCCCCGAAAATCCGCTTGAGGCGGGTCGCATCGGTCTTGTGCGCCAGCGCCGCGCCATAGGGGGCGGTGATCAGGGTCATCGCGATCACCAGGCCGAAGGCGATGAAGTTGACCGCGCCGATGCTGAGAGGGGGCGATGCGCCCTGCGGCATGTCGACAAGAAGGAACCCCGCCACCGACGGCACCGCGATGATCACGCCAAAGCCCGCCGCCGTTGCCACCGCGCGATGGATAGGCACGTTGAACAGGCTCATGGTCGGCACCCCGAACGAGCCGCCGCCGATCCCCATGAGGACCGAGAGAAATCCGATCACCGGCGAGATGAGATAGCCCTTCGCCCCCATCGGCATCGCCTGACCAAGCCGCCAATGCGGCCGGCCCAGCGCCATATAGAGGCCGACGACGATCGCCAGACCGCCGAAAATCGCCTGCAAGGCGGTCGAGCGCAGCGACGAGGCCACCGTCACCCCGAAAATCGCGCCGATTGCGATGCCAAAGGCCCAGCCCTTGAGGATGTCCCAGTCGACCGCGCCCTTCTTGCTATGGGCAAGAACCGAGCGCACCGACGTCACGGTGATCGTGGCAAGCGAGGTGGCAAGGCACATCTGCATAAGCTGCGGGCTCTCGTAGCCGAGGGTCGAGAAGGCATAGTAAAAGGCCGGCACGAGGATGATCCCGCCCCCGACCCCCAAGAGGCCGGCCAAGACGCCGGCAAAAGCGCCGATGGCGAGCAACATGCCGGCCATGGTCAGAAGAAGGGTCATGTCGGTCATCGGCGGCTCCTGGGTCTGGCGCCTTGATGCCCCGTCGTCCTGCCCGCCGCAAGGGATCAGGCTGCGGCGGATGCGCCCTCGACCTCGGCCAGCGCTTTGAGGACCAGTTCAGGCCCCGCCCCGGCCTCATGCGCGCCCTCGCTCAGCACGCGCCGCCAATGCCGTGCACCGGGCCGCCCGTGAAAAAGGCCGAGCATATGGCGGGCGATCTGATGAAGCCGCCCGCCCGAGGCCAGATGCGCCTCAATATAGGGCAGCATCGCGCGCACCACCTCTTCGGCGCTGCGGCCTATATCTTCGCCCCAGATGCGGCGGTCGGCCTCGGCCAGAATGTCGGCCGGCTGATGATAGGCGGCACGGCCGATCATCACGCCGTCGAGACCGCGCGCAAGGAAGGCTTCCGCCGCCTCGAGGCTACCGATCCCGCCGTTGATCGACAGATGCAGATGCGGGAAGACCTCCTTCATCGCAAAGACGAGATCATAGTCGAGCGGCGGAACCTCGCGGTTTTCCTTGGGGCTGAGCCCCTGAAGCCAGGCCTTGCGGGCGTGGATCGTGAAACGGTTCACCCCCGCCGCCGCGACACGCGAGAGAAACTCGGGCAGGATGTCCTCCGGCACCTGATCATCAACGCCGATACGGCACTTGACCGTGACCTCGACCGGGCTTGCCGCGATCATCGCCGCCACGCAGTCGGCCACTAGGCCGGGGTTTTCCATCAGCACCGCGCCGAACGAACCCGATTGCACGCGATCCGAGGGGCAGCCAACGTTGAGATTGATCTCGTCATAACCGTAATCCGCCGCGATCCGGCACGCCTCGGCGAGCTGCGCTGGATCCGACCCGCCAAGCTGGAGCGCCACCGGATGTTCGGCCGGATCAAAGCCCAAAAGCCGCTCGCGATCGCCGTGGATCACGGCAGGGGCTGTCACCATCTCGGTGTAGAGAAATGTGTTCTTGCTTAGGAGCCGATGCACATAGCGGCAGTGCCGGTCGGTCCAATCCATCATGGGAGCGACAGACAAGCGCGCGGCGCGGCGGGTTTCGGCAAATTGGGCGGCACGGGTCATGCGCCGCCCCTAGCACTGTTTTGGGACGAGGTCACGAGGGCCTTCGCTTTACCCAAAAACAACGAGCGAATTAGGCTCGAATCTTCTTGGTGATAGATTCCGCCTCATAGTCTAGCCAAAGCCGCCACCAATTCAGCACTTGGCTTCGCAAAGTCAGACATACCGAAACCATGTCCCTTCCACGAGGTATTGGTACGTCGAAAATGCCAGTGATGCACTCTCTTCGTAGAAGTCAGCAGCCCAAAGAGCCCGAAATGCCCATGGATTAGCCATTCCATCTTGCCCAAGAACCGATTTGGAACTGTGCAAAATTTCCGTGAGGAGTCTCTTGCAAGTTCGCTTACAAGGTCATGCTCTTTCTGCGGCATTGGACCCGACCCCACACTGCAAAATGCCCAAGTGCCTTTCCATACCAACTGCCCGAAAAGCGACTTATTCGTCAAACTAAAAACGTTGGTTTTCGGCAACGGCTCGACAAACTCATCAATGTCTATTGAAAGGACCGCATTGGCCTTCGCTAGAAAGATTTCTCGAGCGAGATTCAGACAGGCTGACTGAAGATACTGGGTCTGCCAACTTCCATTTTTTAGGTTTCTTGACCAACCATAGGGCAAGTCGGCACACACTATCGAAACGTAAGAAAGATTCGTCTTATCAATCAATTCTCGCTCAAGTTCGCTTCTGGAGTAGCCTGTCGAGCCGTTATCAAAAATAAGAGCCGCTTCGGCAGCGTGATGAATATTGTGGTACCGTGCCCAATCGACGATCCAGTCAATTGGATTGTCTTTGTTCATTGTGACCAGAACGTTACAACCATCGAAATGCGTGGGGCGCTCTCGAACTAGGTGCGGCTCTCCTGCAAACCAAATCTCGGTAGCCGTTGCCGAATCCTTGATCTCTAAACGCTCCCACTGACCAAAGCGCTGCCGCCTGAAGCCCGACGGCGCCCTACCATCCCTGAAACTTAATTCACCAATCAGAAACTCTTACAAGTTATAGAGCCGCGGGCAGTAAAGAACTATGTTCCTGTTTTCAGAGCGCGCTATGTCATAAACCAAAGTCGTGAAATCTAATTTGGGAAATTGACCGGGATCCAAGTGCCAATCGCCCGATGGAAACTCCCGAAATGGTCCGCTTTCACTGGACGTTCGAATCGATTGCAGCTCTATCGGCAAGTCTAGGATCCTTTGAGATCGACGGAAGGATTTGAGACAGTTACTCGAATACATTTAGGTAACCGCCAACCAATATGGCAATTTCCGCAACTCTACTACATCCAGACTTTGCCTCAATAATCTCAGAGAAACGGTAGATCCACCAACTTCGCCCCAACGCTTTCACCCTTTCGGCGGATTTCGACCGTCTCGCCGGGCTGACAGTCAATCCCGATCAGCGCATAGCCGATGTTGGCCTTCATCCGGTAGGACCAGACGCAGTTGGTCATGTCTCCGACCTTGCGGCCGTCCTTGACGATCTCTTCCCAAGCAAAGCCGAGCGGCGCAGGCGACGCGCCCTCGAGGATCAAGCCAAGCTGGTGCCGCTTTGGCCCCTCGGCGGCGATCTGGCGCAGGGCTTTGATGCCGATCACATCATCCGGCACATCAAGATCAACGTATTTGCCGAGGCGAACTTCAAAAGGATTGGTCGTGTCGTCGGTATCGCCGCCGCAAGAAACAAGGCCGCTCTCGGTCCGCTCGGGCGTCGTCGGCGCGCCGGGACCGATGCCATAGGGCTGGCCCGCTTCCTTGACGATGTTCCACAATTCGCTGCCGCGCGTGCCGTCCTTGAGATAGATCTCGAAGCCGCCCTGCTTGGACCAGCCAGAGCGCTGGACGGCGACCGGAATGCCGTTGATCTCTGTCTCTTTGAACCAGAAATACTTAACCTCGCGCACCCAGTCGCCGAAGATATGGGCGACCACATCCTCGGCCTTCGGCCCCTGAACGGCCAGAGGCGAGACATCGGGCTCGCTCACCTTCACGTCCAGCCCCCGCTCGGCGGCGATGGCGCGGGCCCAGAACCAGATGTCGCTGTCGGCGATCGAGAACCAGTAGCGGTCCTCGTCGAGCTTGAGCAGGATCGGGTCGTTGATGAGGACGCCGTCGTGGTTGCAAAGGGGGACGTATTTCCCCTGCCCCACCTTGCATTTCGACAGGTCACGGGGGGAGAGAATCTGGGCGAGCTTGCCTGCGTCCTTGCCGGTCAGTTGCACCTGCCGTTCGACCGCCACATCCCACATGGACACACAGTTGATCAGCCGCCAGTATTCGGCTTCCCGGTCGCCATAATTGGCAGGCATGACCATGCGGTTGTAAATCGTCGCCCCAGCCAGGCCCTCGGCAAGGGTCGCCTCGTAAAAGGGCGATGGACGCAGGCGGGCGGTCGGGAAGATCGTGAACATTTCGGGGTCCTTGATGGGCATGGCGTTTGGAGCAAACTGCCGGAAGCCGGGCCCTGAGGACAAATGACCGATTCAGAGACTTTGCCAGAACCGGAATCGGGTCATGGATCGTTTGTCCGCGCCACACTTCTGACGCCTCCGCCCCAATCCCTGTCGGATTTGACGATCTTTTTCTCCGGAGTTGTGGCAAAAGCAACAGCGTATTGCCCCCGTTTTCGGAATGGACAGGTCAGACATGGCACAGCAACTCCCGCCCCTCACCTGGCTTCGCTCTTTCGAGGCCTCGGCCCGGCATCTGTCGTTCACCAACGCGGCGGCCGAGCTTAACCTGACACAGGCGGCCATCTCGAAGCAGGTGAAGCTATTGGAGTATTACCTGCGCGAGCCGCTGTTTTTCCGCAAACCGCGGAGCCTTGTCCTGACCCGTGTCGGCGAAGCCTACCTGCCGAAAGTGCGCGACGCCTTCGAACGCCTTGGCGCAGGCACGGAAGAAGTGTTCGGCCACCGCAGAAGCGAAGTTCTGACGGTGCGGGCCGCTGTCGGGTTTTCCGTCAACTGGATCGCGCCGCGCCTCTATCGGTTTCTCGGGGCCTACCCGAAAACGCCGGTGCGTCTTGTCTCGTCGGTCTGGGGCGACAGTTTCGATACCGACCGGTTCGACATGGATATCCAGTATGGATCGGGCAAATGGTCGGGCTTTCTCAGTGACCGGTTGACCCATGAGACTGTCACACCGGTCTGCTCGCCCGCGCTTCTCAAGGGCGCCGCGCCGCTGGCCAGGCCCGACGATCTGGCGCAGCACCGTCTGCTCCATGTGATCGGCTATGAGGAAGGCTGGGCGGATTGGCTCAAGGCTGCGGGGGCAAAGGGCGTCAATGCGGGACAGGGGCTTCAGTTCGACACCTCGATCCTTGCCTTCGAGGTTGCCCGAAGCGGCGCTGGCGTGGCGCTTGGCCGCTCGTCGATGACCGCGCCGGAGCTGATGGCGGGAACGCTTGTCGCGCCGTTCGATCTGGCGCTGCCCGTCAAGGAGGCCTTCTATCTCCTCCGGCCAGCCGAAGGGCGCGCGCATCCCGATGCCGCGGTGTTCCGCGACTGGCTCCTGGCCGAGGCTGCGAGCGATCCGGTCAACCGGCGCAACCTTTCGGCCTAGACCCGCGCCGCCATCCACGCGTCAAGCCGTGCTGCCTGCCCCGCGTCGAGCGTCAGGCCAAGCTTGGTCCGCCGCCACAGCACATCCTCCGCGGTTCGGGCAAACTCGCGGTCCATCAACCAACGCACCTCCGCCCCCGTGAGGCCGCCGCCGAAATCAGGGCCGAGATCGGCACTCTCTTTGGCCTGCCCCAAGATAACCGCCGCATCAGTGCCATAGGCGCGGGCGAGGCGCTGTGACCAAGGGATGGTCAGGAACGGATAGGCAAGGCGCAATTCGGCTGCAATCGCGAAGGCGCCGCCGACCGGAAAATCCCCACCCGGCAAAGGCGCGTGGCGTGTCCAGTCGCGCGGCAGATCGGCAAAATCGGGCGAGAGGCGTTCAAGCGCTGCCTCGGCCAGTTTGCGATAGGTGGTGATCTTGCCGCCAAAGACATTGAGCAGCGTTGGGCCCTGTCTGTCGAGGCGCAAGGTATAATCCCGCGAGGCGGCGGTGGCCGATGCCTCGCCGTCTTCATGCAGGGGGCGAACGCCGGAATAGGTCCAGACCACATCTTCGCGGCTGATGTCTTTCGCGAAATAGCCGTTCACGAAACCGATGAGATAATCGATTTCGGCAGCGCTGCACTCGGGCTTGGTATCCGGCGCGGGGTGGTCCTGATCGGTGGTGCCAATCAGGGTGAAATCCTCCTCATAGGGAATCGCGAAAACGATCCTCCCGTCGCTGCCTTGAAAGAAATAGGCCTTGTCGTGGGCGAAAAGGCGGCGCGTGACGATATGGCTGCCGCGCACGAGGCGCAGGCGGTCTTGTGTCGGAATGCAAGCCACATCCTCGACCACTTGCCCCGCCCAAGGGCCGGCAGCGTTGACTAGGACGCGGCCTGTATGGGTTGTCTCACCTTCCGGCCCCTGTGTCGCGATCTCCCACAGATCGCCCACGCGCCGCGCCGCGATCACCTTGGTGCGCGTCATGATCGTCGCGCCCTTCTCTGCCGCATCGCGGGCGTTAAGAGCGACGAGGCGGGCATCGTCGACCCATCCATCCGAATACTCGAAGGCCCGCTTGAACCGCGCGTCTAGCGGACGCCCTTCGGGTTCACGATCCAGCTTGAGCCTGCGCGTGCCCGGCAACAGCCTTCGCCCGCCCATCCAATCATAGAGGAACAGGCCTGCGCGGATCATCGCAACAGGCCGGCGCCCTTTGGTCCAAGGCATCAGGATCGCCAGCATCTTTGAAACGGGGCTTGTGCTTTCGAACCGCATTTCTGGCGAAAGCGGCAGGACAAATCGCATGGGCCGGCTGATGTGTGGACATATCGACAAAAGCACCTCTCGCTCGATCAGCGATTCTCGAACCAGCCGAAACTCGAGGTATTCGAGATAGCGCAGCCCCCCGTGAAAAAGCTTGGTCGAGGCCGATGAGGTTGCCGAGGCCAGATCGCCCATCTCTGCGAGCCCGACGCGCAGGCCACGCCCCGCCGCATCGCGGGCAATGCCGCAGCCGTTGATGCCGCCGCCGATGATGAAAAGGTCGAAGTTCGCGGCCATGCCGCCCTCCTGATGAGTCGGAGCAAATATAGCGGTTCTTGATGAGGCAGAAAATGATATATGTTCGTTTTTTTTCGCTTTTGATGGGTATTGCCATTTTTCGCAAAACAGCGAGAATGCATTTATGTCCGACAACCTGCGCCTTTCCGATATCCTCACCCTCGCCCGCACCTCGGGGAAAGTCACCGTCGAGGGGCTGGCGGCGCATTTCGGCGTGACGGTCCAGACCATCCGCCGCGACCTCGCCGCACTGGATTCCGCAGGCCATCTTGCCCGTGTGCATGGCGGCGCGGTCCTGCCCTCGGGCACGGCCAATATCGCCCACGCCGAACGGCGGCAGCTCAACGCCCCGGCCAAGGTCCGGATCGCCGAGGCGGCCGCGAAAAGGGTTCAAGCTGGCATGACGATCTTTCTTGGTATCGGCACATCAACCGAAGCGCTGTCGCGCGCCCTGCTTCACCATCCCGATCTTCAGGTGATCACCAACAATTTTCACGTCGCCGAAATCCTGGCCGCCAATCCGGCCGCACAGATGATCCTCACCGGCGGCAGCTACCGGCGCAGCGACGGTGGCCTCGTCGGCCCCGCCGCCATCGCCACGATCCGGCAATTCCGCTGCGATCTGGCCTTCTTCGGCTGCTCGGCGCTCGATGAACGGGGCGATATGCTCGATTTCGACTTGGCCGAGGTCGAGGTGAACCGCGCGATCCTTGATCACGCGCGGCAACGCGTCTTGCTGGCGGACCACTCAAAACTGACCCGCCGAGCGCCGGTGCGCGTCGGTTCTCTACGGGATGTCGATCTTCTGATCACCGATGCCCCGCTGCCCGCCGCCTTGACCGAAGCCTGCGGCGGTTGGGGCACCGAAATCAGGGTCGCCTGATCATTCAAGCCGCGCGGGAAAACCGGGGGCGCGCAGATCGGTGTCGAGCAAATCCTCAAGAAGCTTTGCGATCATCGGCGACTGGGCATCGCCGCCATAGGCGGCCTTGGCGGCCACATAGGTCTGGTTGGTCATGCTGGCGAGTTCGAGCGGCACACCGAACTCCTTGCCGAAGCCTAGCGCAAACCCAAGGTCCTTGAGCGCGAGGTCAAGGCTGAAGGCGATATCGTATGAGCCATTGAGGATCAACGCGCCCTCTGTTTCATGCACAAAGGAATTGCCCGAGGACGCGGCGATCGCGTGCCACGCCTGCCCCAGATCAAGCCCGCCGCGCTTGGCGAGCATAAGCGCTTCGCCGCAGGCCTTGAGGTGGATGAAGGCAAGCATATTGGTGATGACCTTGATGATCGACGACGACCCCAAGGGGCCCATATGGAAAATGCGGTTTCCCATCGCCTCGAAGGCTTTCCAGTGCAGATCGACCAGATCCTTGTCGCCGCCAGGCAGCATGGTGATCTCGCCGCGATAGGCAAGGTGAACGCCGCCCGTCACCGGCAGTTCAAGCATCCTCACGCCCGCCTCTTCGGCAACCTTGCCCAGCGCCAGAACATCGTCGCGCCCGAGGGTCGACATCTCGATCCAGCTTGCGCCGTTTTTCATTGCCGGAAGGATCTGCCGCAAGACCCTCTCGGACACTGCCGGCGACGGCAGGCAGGTGATGACGTGATCGACGCTCGCCGCCACCTCTTCAGCGCTGTCGGCCCAGATCGCGCCCGCCGCGATAAGTGGCTCGGCGAGCGATTTCTTGAGGTCGGTGACAGTGACCTTGAAGCCCGCCTTCAGAAGGCAGCCCGCACAGGCCGCGCCAAGATTGCCGAGGCCGATGTATCCGTAGTGCATGAAAATCCCCTTCGATTTTTCACGACCCTATGCGGAAAACCGAACCGGCGCTGCCAATCTGCGGCAGGCAATCGCCAAAGCGCGACTTTTTGGGCGCTCAGGCGCGGATCAGGACGCCGAGGTCGGCCACATTGGTTCCTGTGGCGCCGATGGTCAGAAGATCGCCGGCCAGCGCCAGCGCGGCGTTGCTGTTGTTATCGGCGAGAAGCGCCTCGGGATCGCCCCCGTTAGAACGGATGCGCGCCAGCGTCCCGCTATCGACCAGGCCTCCCGCCGCCTCGGTCGGCCCGTCGCGGCCATCGGTGCCGCCTTGCAGGCAGACCCAGCCCTTTGGCCAGCCGCGCCGTTCGGCCTCCAGCGCGATGCGCAGCGCCAGTTCCTGATTGCGCCCGCCACGTCCGGCGCCCTTGATCTCGACGGTGGTCTCGCCGCCCCAAAGCGTGATGCCCGGCCCCGCCGCATCGCAGATCGCCTTGGCCGCCTCGGCCACATCGCCCACCACCGGCGCGGCGATGACCTGCGCGCCGTGGCTGGCCGCGACCATTGCGGCCAGGCTTTGGCCGTTCGATCCGACGAGGCGGTTCGCCACGGGCGGCAGGGGCGATGGCGGTGGGGCGGTTTCAAGGTGGCCGCGAACAGAGGCCGGAACCCTGCCCCAAAGCCCCCGCGCCTTGAGCCGCGCGATGGCATCGCCCGCTGTGCCCAGCGCCTCGGTCGTCGGCCCCGAGGCAATGGCGCGCAGATCGTCGCCGATCACGTCCGACAAGATCAGCGCCGTCATCGGATGCGGCGCCGCAAGCCGCGCAAAGCCACCGCCCTTGAGGCGCGAGATCTGCTGGCGAATGAGGTTCATCTCGGTGATTTCCGCGCCCGAGGCGAGGAGAAGGCGATTGACCTCGGCCTTTTCCGCCAGCGTGATCCCTTCGGCAGGCGCGGGCAGAAGCGCCGAGCCACCCCCCGAAATCATCGCCAGAACCGGCCCGCCCGCCGTCTTGAGCGCGGCAATCACCCGCTCGGCTGCCGCCGCGCCGTTTTCGTCCGGCACCGGATGCCCCGAGGCCAGAACCTCGGCGCCCTCCAGCGGCTTGGCGTTCTCATAGTTGGTCACGACGATGGCAGGCACATCCGGATATGCGGCCAGCGCCGCTTCGGCCATACGCCCCGCCGCCTTGCCCACGGCGACGATCAGCGCGGGCCTGTCCGCCCCCAATGCGCCCGCAACCGCCCGATAGGGATCGGCCGCGGCAACCCCCGCCTTGAAGAGGCGCATCGCGTCGGCGCGGCGATCGGTCAGGTCCATCTAATCCCCCTCGGTCCCTTTGGCTTATCGCCGCCTATCGAGGCCAGAGCAAGCCTTCGGACCATTTGACGAAGAGGCGATTCCCGATTAGAACAAAATAAGAACATTTAACGAGTCACCCCCATGCAAAGCGCCCCGCCCGCCCCGAAAACCCATACCGAAATCCTGCGCGACCGCAGCCGCCCCGAACGGCACGAGGCGCAGGCCACCTTGAGCGAGGTTTTCGCCGAGACGGTGATCGACGCCGCACCCGTGGGCTTTGTCCTTGCCCGTCTCGGGGCGGTGGGCAAACCGATCCTCTGGATCCAGGATCGCCTCTCGCGGCGGGAAACGGGGCGACCCTGCCTCGCCGGCCTGCCCGAGGGGACCGAGATCCTGCACCTCGAGGTCAGCCGCCCGCTCGACGCACTCTGGGCGATGGAGGAAGGCCTGCGCTGCCCCTCGCTCGGCGCGGTGATCGGCGAGATCTGGGGCGATCCGGCGGTTCTGGATTTCACCGCGACCAAGCGGCTCGTGCTGCGCGCCGAGGCGCACCGGGTTCCGGCCTGGTTGATCCGCCGCGCCGCCAGCGCCAGCCTCAGCGCCGCGCGGGATCGCTGGCGGGTGAAATCCCTGCCCGCCCTGCCCGAACCCGACGATCTGCGCGCGCCCGGCGCACCCCTGTGGCAGGCCGAGCGCTTCCGCTCGCGCTGGAGCCGGACCGGCACATGGGTCGCCCGTCCCGAGACCACGGGCCTGATCCTCGAACACGGCATCGCCGCGAACGAGGCACCGGCCCAACAGCAGAGGGCCTGACCCGATGCCACCCCCGATCTGAGCCGCCCCGATGCGCCAAGCAGGCAAGCTGCCACTTCCGTCTGCGCCCACCGCTCCGGCCCGCCGCCCCTCCGGCGCCCGGCCCCAGTGGCGTGCCGGATCGGACCTGCCCGAGCGGGGCGCGGCCCCACCCCCTCCGCTGGCGCGCCGGATCACCGCGATCCACCTGCCGCGCTTTGCGATGGAGCGCTGGCAGCGCACCCTGGCCCGTCGGGGCGATGCCCCGCCCGAAGACATCCCGCAAGCGCTTGCCACCGAAGGCCCGCACGGGCCGGTGATCCACAGCGTCAACCGTGCCGCCGAAGAGGCGGGCGTCGCGGCCGGGGCGCGGGTTGTCGATATGCGCGCCCTCTGCCCCGAGTTGCGCGTCGATTATGCCAACCTCGCGGGGGATCGCGCGGCGCTTGACCGGCTGGTTCTTTGGGCGCGGCGCTGGTGCCCCTGGACCGCCGCCGATCTTTCCGCCCCCGGTCCTGCGGCGGGCGGCGCGGCGGGGCTGGTGATGGACACCACCGGCTCGGACCACCTGATGGGTGGCGAGGCGGCGATGCTGCGGGCGATGGAAGAACAGCTCTCGGCGCTGGGGATCAGCGCCGCGCCCGCCACCGCGCCCACCCACGGCGCGGCCTGGGCGCTGGCCCGCCATGCCACACCGCGCAGCCTCTGCCCGCCCGAAGCCCTGGCGCAGATCGTCGCTCCCCTGCCGGTGGCGGCGCTGCGCCTCGCGCCGCAGACCGTGCTTCTCCTGCAAAGGCTGGGCCTTGGGCGCATCGGTGATCTCGCCGCCGTGCCGCGCATCTCGCTGGCCCGCCGCTTTTCCCGCGCGCCGCTCACGGAAAACCCGCTCCTGCGGCTCGACCAGATGATGGGACGGCTGGCCGAGCCGGTCGGCGCCGGCGAGGATCCGCCGCGCTTTGCCGTGCAAAGCCGCCTCGCCGAGCCGGTGCAGGATCCGACCGCCTGGCTACCCGAGCTCTGCCGCGAGCTCTGCGGTGGCCTCGCAGCGGCGGGCTTTGGCGCGCGGCGGCTCATGGTGAGCGTCTACCGCACCGATGGCGAGGTCTCGTCCGTCAGCGCCACCACGGCGATGCCAAGCCGCGACCCCGATCACCTCTGCCGCCTCTTCGAGGGGCGGCTCGAGCGGATCGACCCCGGCTTTGGCTTTGATCTCATCACCCTTGCCGCCCCGGCGGTGGAAAACCTCGCCGCCATCCAGACCCGCCTCGATCGCCGCGAGGATGACGGGGCCGAACTGGCCCGCCTGATCGACCGGCTCGCCGCGCGGCTTGGGTCCGGCGCCCTGCGCCGCCCCGGCCCGGCCCCGAGCCATATCCCCGAGCGTGCCGAGGCATGGGGGCCCGCCTTGGGCCACCCAAAGCCCGCGACCGGCCCCACACCCGCCGCCCCGCGCCCCCTGCGCCTTCTTTATCCACCCGAAGAGCTGCGCGTCCTCTACGCCGTGCCCGAAGGCCCACCGGCCCAGTTCGTCTGGCGCCGCCTCACCCACCGCGTCGCCCGCTTTGCCGGCCCCGAACGGATCGCCCCCGAATGGTGGCGTGACCGCCCCGGCGCGCGGCTGCGTGATTATTACCGGGTCGAGGATCAAAACGGGCGGCGCTTCTGGATCTTCCGCGAGGGGATCTTGGGCGATGGGCGCGGGCATGAGCCCGCCTGGTTCCTGCACGGGATTTTCGGATGAATGCTCGCGCGCCAGAGGGGGCTCTGCCCCCCGGCTCCTGCGGAGCCTCCCCCCGGAGTATTTTCGGCCAAAAGAAAGACGGGCCGAGGCGCCCTGCCCCAACCCGCCCTCTTCTTCCGGAGCGGCCATCGGCGCTCCCGCCTGTGCCGCCTCTCTCTTGTGGCAAAGCATGGTTAACAAAGCCTTGCTTCTTTTGGCTCCAAATACTCCGGGGGAGCGCCGCAGGCGCGGGGGCGGAGCCCCCCCTTCTTGCCTGAGAACGATCACGCCATCCCGCGCCGGACATTGCCGGAGGACGGGGGTTTCCCGCCCAACCCGCGCGCCGGGTTCGTCGAGTTTGGCCTGGCCACCTGCTTTTCCTTCCTGCGTGGTGCCTCGGACGCAGTGGATCTCGCGCAGGAGGCCTGGGCCCTGGGCTATGACGCCCTCGGCTGCGCCGATCTCAACAGTTTGGCGGGCGTTGTGCGGCTTCATGTGGAGGCGAAGAAGGCGGCGCTGAGGCCGCTGATCGGTTGCCGGGTGCAGCTTTTGAGCGGAGAGGAGTTCCTCGCCTATCCCGAAGACCGCGAGGCCTATGGCCGCCTCTCGCGGATGCTCTCGAAGGGCAAGATGCAGGACGCGGAGGGAGGCTGGCAGGCCAAGGGTGCCTGCGATCTGACACTCGACGATCTTGCCGGCCTCGGGAGGGGCGTGCCTCTCGTTTTCCTGCCGCCCGCCTCGCTCGCCGGGCTTGAAAAAGCGCTGCCGCGCCTTGCCCGCCGCTTGCCGGGCCTTGGCTATCTGGCCGCGAGCCATCTCTATCGCGGCAACGACCGCGCGCGGATCAATCGGCTTGACCGGCTGGCGGGGCAAGCGGGCTTGCGGCTTTTGGCGACCAATGACGTGCTCTATCACACCGCCGCCCGCCGCCCCTTGCAAGACGTGATGACCTGTATCCGCGAGAAGGTCACTTTGGCCGAGGCTGGCCCGCTGATCGCCCCCAATGCCGAGCGGCATCTCAAATCCCCCGCCGAAATGGCCCGCCTTTTCGCTGAATGGCCGCATGCGCTGCGCGCCACGCGCGAATTGGCCGACCGGCTGCATTTCAGCCTTGACGAGCTGCGCTATGAATACCCGCGCGAGGTGGTGCCCGGGGGGCGAAGCCCGCAAGATTATCTTGAAGAGCTGACATGGGCGGGGGCCGAGGATCGCTATCCCGGCGGGCCACCGGCGGAGGTGAAGGCCACGCTCCGCAAGGAGCTGGCGATGATCGAAAAGCTCGATATCGCCCGCTATTTCCTGACCATCCACGACATCATTCGCTATGCCCGCAATGTGGCGGCCCCGCCGATCCTGTGTCAGGGGCGCGGCTCGGCGGCCAATTCGGCGGTCTGCTATGTGCTTGGCATCACTGCCGTCGATCCCGCACAGCATCAGCTTCTGTTCGAGCGGTTCATCTCCGAAGAACGCAAGGAGCCGCCCGATATCGACGTCGATTTCGAACACGAGCGGCGCGAGGAGGTGATCCAGCACATCTATGGCAAATACGGGCGCGAGAGGGCGGGTCTTTGCGCCACGGTGATCCACTATCGCCCGCGTTCGGCGATCCGCGAGGTGGGCAAGGTCATGGGCCTGTCTGAGGATGTGACCGGGGCGCTGGCCAAGACCGTCTGGGGCAGCTGGGGCAAGACCGTGGGGGGAGGTCATGCCAAAGAAGCGGGGCTTGGTCTGGACGATCCTGTCCTGCGCAAGACCATCCTTCTTGCCGAGCAACTGATCGGGATGCCGCGCCATTTGGGCCAGCACGTCGGCGGCTTTATCCTCACCGAACGCCCCCTGACCGAGACCGTGCCGGTGGGCAACGGCGCCATGCCCGAGCGCAGTTTCATCGAATGGGACAAGGACGATATCGACGCGCTGGGCATCCTCAAGGTCGATATCCTCGCGCTTGGTATGCTCACCTGTATCCGCAAGTGTTTCGACCTGATTTCCGCGCATTACGGGGCGCACCTCACCCTTGCAACCACCCCGCGCGAGGACCCGCGCGTCTACGAGATGCTGTGCAGGGGCGATAGCATCGGCGTCTTTCAGGTCGAGAGCCGGGCCCAGATCAACATGCTGCCGCGCCTGCGCCCGCGCAGCTTTTACGATCTGGTGATCGAGGTGGCCATCGTCCGGCCCGGCCCCATTCAGGGCGATATGGTGCATCCCTATCTGCGCCGTCGCAGCGGCGAGGAGGCGGTCGATTACCCCAGCCCCGCTCCGCCGCATGATCCAGCCGAGCTGAAATCCATCCTCGGGCGGACATTGGGTGTGCCGATCTTTCAGGAACAGGCGATGAAGATCGCCATCGATGCCGCGCGGTTCAGCCCCGCCGAGGCCAACGAGCTTCGCAAGGCGATGGCGACCTTCCGATCAAAGGGGACGATCGGCAAGCTTGAGGAAAAGATGGTCGGGCGGATGGTGGCGCGGGGCTATGACCCCGACTTCGCCCGCCGCTGTTTCGACCAGATCAAGGGCTTTGGCGAATACGGCTTTCCCGAAAGCCATGCCGCCTCTTTCGCGCATCTCGTCTATGTCTCGAGTTGGTTGAAAAAACATTACCCCGCAGCCTTTTGCGCGGCGCTCTTGAACTCGCAGCCGATGGGGTTCTATGCCCCCGCCCAGCTGGTTCGCGATGCCCGCGAGCATGGGGTCGAGGTGCGGCCGCCGGATGTGAACTATTCGGAATGGGACTGCACGCTCGAGCCTGACGCAGGCGCTGGCGTGCCGCGCTTTGCCCTGCGACTGGGCCTGCGGCAGATCACCGGCTTTCGCGCCGAGGCCGCCCATCGGCTGATCGCCGCGCGGGACGCGCCCTATCGCGATGTGAAGGCGCTGCAGGAGCGTGGCGGCCTCAGCACCGCCGAAATACGCCGTCTGGCCGAGGCCGATGCGGTGCGCTCGCTCTTCATCGACCGGCGGCAGGCGCTGTGGGAGGCCAAGGCGCTGCGCGATGCGCCCGACCTGCCGCTTTTCCGCGAGGTGCGCGACGAGGGCGAGGAAATCCCCGTGCCGCTGCCGGTCATGCCGGTTTGCGAGCAGGTCGTCGCCGATTACCAGACGATCCGCCTCAGCCTCAAGGCGCACCCGATGGCCTTTTTACGCAAGAGCCTTGGCAAGCAGGGCTATATCACCGCCGAGGCGCTGAAATCGGCGCGGCCTTGGCAGCGGATCAGAATGGCGGGGCTGGTCCTTGTCCGGCAGCGGCCCGGCACGGCCAAGGGCGTGTGTTTCATCACGCTCGAGGACGAGACGGGCGTTGCCAACCTTGTCGTCTGGCCCAAGGTGATGGAGCACTACCGCAAGACCGTCATGCAAGCGCGGCTTCTGGTGATCCATGGCTATGTGCAACGGGATGTCGAGATCATCCACATCATCGCCGAGCATCTGGAGGACCGGACCGATGCGCTCATGCGCCTTGCCCCGGATGGCGCGCGGCAGGCGGGGGCGCCCTCGCCCAGCCATCCGCGCAATGTCAAACTCATCCCCGCGAGCCGGGATTTCCACTAGAAGTCAAGAGAATGTGACATGACAGACGGCGCGGCCTGAGGCATCTTCGACCAAACGCCAAGGTGAAACCCTATGTCATTCTCTAGAATCAAAAACGCCTTCTTTGCCGCCGTGCTGATATTTGGCGCTGGCGGACAAGCCGCCGCACAGGCCAATGTCACCTTCTTCCCAACCCAATATATCGCCGCCCTCGCCGACCCTGATGCCAAGCGGGGAACCGGCGCAGAGACATGGGGCATCTGGACCGTCGATCCCGGCCCGCGCGGCGTGTTTCTGCGCGATTTCAAGACAGACATCGGTCCGGGTGGCAGCACCGAGGCCGGCTGGACCTTCAATCCCGCCGACTGGTGGCTTGAAGAATACGGGCGGATCATGGAAGCGCCGACATTCCCGCTCGAGCCAGGCCAATATGTCGTGACCGGCAATCGTGACGCGGTGTCGATCCTCACCGTCTATCCACCCGATGCCGAGGGCCATATGCGCTGGGAACTCGACAAGGAAGCAACGATCCACGACGTGACCCATCTCGGCTGCCGCTCGGCCCGCTATACGCCCGCGGTTGCGGGCGGATCCTGCTCGCCGATGAACGCCAGCACCCAGATGTTTCCGGTCGAGCCGGGTGGTGTGATGCCCGCCGTGACAGGGTGCAGCAAACAGGATTACGCGGTTCTGCTGGTCGTCGGGAAATCCGTGAAGCCCTGAGAGAGCCGCTCCAAGACCATCTGCAAGGCCTCCTCCAGCGGGCGGTGGGCGTTGATCGAGAAGCCCGTCTCATCCGCCCCTAGCGGCTCGAGAATGGCGTGTTGGCTCGCTTGCAAGACGGGATCGAAATAGTGCCCCCGGCGCACCTCCAGCCGCGCGGTGATCCGCTCCTCTGGCACCGCGAGATGAAGGAAAATCACCGGCAGGCCCGCCCGCGCCCTAATCCTGTCGCGATAGACGCGTTTGAGGGCGGAACAGGCGATCACCCCCTCCTGTCGCGCAAGCACCGCGCCCACGCGGTCGAGCCACGGCCAGCGATCGGCGTCGGTCAAAGGGATGCCCGCCGCCATCTTGGCGCGGCTCTCGGGGCTGTGCAGATCATCGCCTTCGATGAAAGGTCGCTCCAATGCCTCGGCCAGAACCGCCCCAAGGGTCGACTTGCCGCATCCGGCCACGCCCATGACGACGATCCTTCCCGCTTTAATCGCGGGCGTAGGCATCGTCGTAACGGATGATATCGTCTTCTCCGACATAGGCTCCCGTCTGAACCTCGATCAACATGACCGGCACCTTGCCCGGGTTCTCCAGCCGGTGCTTTTCGCCCACGGGGATATAGACGCTCTCGTTTTCTGTCACGAGACAGGACGCCGCGCCAATCGTCACCTTTGCGGTGCCTTCGACGACAACCCAATGTTCGGACCGGTGATAATGGCTCTGCAACGACAGCGCCGCACCGGGATGCACGGAAATTCGTTTGACTTGAAACCTCCCGCCGAGGACGAGGCTCTCGAACCAGCCCCAAGGGCGGTGATCTTTCGGGAACTGCGTCGCCTGCAAGGCGCCGCGCTCTGTAAGGATCTCGACGGCGCGCTTCACATCCTGCGCGCGGCTCATGTCGGCCACAAGAACCGCGTCGGGCATGGCGACCGTCAGGATGTTTTTCAGCCCGATACCCACCACTTCGACCAGATCGCTCTCGCTCCTGAGAAGCGTGTTCTCGCAGTCGATGGCCGTAGCCTTTCCCGAGGTGACAACACCCGCCGCGTCGCCCTGCCCTTCACGCCAGATCGCGTCCCAGCCGCCAAGATCAGACCATGCGCCACCATAGGGCACAACCGACAGGTTGCCGGCCTTTTCCATCACCGCATAGTCGATAGACCCGGCCGGCACCTTCTCCCAGGCGTCAGGCTCGAGGCGCAGGAACGACAGGTCGGACCGGATCCCTTTGACAGCGGCCGCGACCGGCCCGACCATTTTCGGGGCGCAGCGTTCGAAAGCATCGATCAGATCGCGGGCGGAAAAAAGGAATATCCCGGCGTTCCACAGATAGGTGCCTTCGGCGATCATCCGGGCGGCCTCTGCCATGCCCGGCTTTTCGACAAACCGGGCCAGACGGATCGGCGCGCCGTCCCCTTGGGGATTTTCGGACAATTCGAGATAGCCATAGCCCGTCTCGGGGCGGGTCGGGGCGACCCCGAAGGTGACAAGCCGCCCCTCCGCCACCGCCGATAGCCCGCGGCGCGCGGCAGCGCGGAAGGCGGCCTCGTCAGGAACGACATGATCTGCGGGCGCGACTAGCAGAATGGCGTTTGGATTTGCGTCAGCCGCGTGCAGGGCGGCGGCAAGGATTGCGGGGGCCGTGTTCTTGCCTGACGGCTCGATAAGGATCGCGGGGTCTATCGCCCCGACCGCGGCCAATTGCTCCTGGACGATGAAGCGGAAGCTGTCGCCCGTCACCACGACAGGGCGGGTAAAGCCGGGGCTTGATACGCGCCTGACCGCCCCCTGGAACAGGGACTCAACCCCCACGAGCGGAACAAACTGCTTGGGATAGCTCTTGCGGGACAAGGGCCAAAGCCGATTGCCGGAGCCCCCGCAGAGCAAGACCGGTGTTATGACGAGATCACTATGATGCATGGGCGCCATAATAGCCGTCATAATGGCCCCTTAGTCCATCCGTCCCGACCGAATTGAGAAGTGTTACGATGCGGCCCGCCTGTGCCATAGCCCCCTCCAGTTGTTCATACGCCGCACGAAGATCCGATTGGCTTGTCGCGCTGGCTTGCACCGACAAGACCGCCAGATCGACATGCGGCGCGATATAGCGCGGATCGACGATCGGCAGGAGCGGTGCCGTGTCGATGACGATCACATCGAGAACCTTGCGCGCATCTCTCAGAAGCCGGGCGAAGGTCTCTGACATCAAGGGCTGATCGGTCGGTATGTCGCTGCGGCGATTGCCCATGATGATGCCGAGCGGACTGCGCGGATCGGCATCGTAGAATTCGCCGGTGATTTCAAATTCCGCCGGAGACCGCAGATAGTCCAGGAGACCGGCGCTTGGGTCGAGCCCGAGCAACACATGCTGGCTTGGCCTTCTCAGGTCGGCGTCGATCAAGAGCGTGCGCTTGCCGGCCAGCGCATATGTCCTGGCCAGGGCGAGCGCATTGGTCGATTTGCCCTCGGCGGCCATGGCCGATGTGATCATGATGATCCGCCCGTCGCCGGGCACAGGCGGCACCGTCCTGTCGATCGCGGCACGCAAGAGGTGGAAGGATTCCGAATAGAGCGACAACGGCTCATCCACGATCCGGTCCGCAATCGTTGGTGTGCCGGGCGCTTCGGTCACTTTGGGAACCGTCGTCGCGACGGGCGCCGGCACGAGGTTGGCCAACTGGCTCGCCGAGGCCACGCCCCCCACATAGAACTCGTTGAGGAACGCTATCCCGACCCCAAGCCCCAGCGCCGCGACGAGCGCCAGCACCAGCGCCATCTTCCGGTCAGGATAGCTCGGGCCGGCGGGCGGCAAGG
>JAURFB010000127.1 GCA_030827165.1 Marivivens sp. | reverse complement strand
GGTGGCATCACGGTGAAAAGCTGGGCCAGCTCGGCCACCTCCTCGGCCTTCAACCAGCCGTCTTGCCCTTGGGTCCAGACGAGCGTCTCGCGGGTCAGGGCGCCTTCGGCTGCCATCCGTCCCATGGTTGCTCGGGAATAGGGGCCTTTGGTCGCGCCGTTCTCGGCAACGTGCCAGACGTGTTCGACGGGCGGAGGCGGTGGCGCGGCGGGGGTGGCTGCGGGCATCGCGCCCCACGGGCCCTGTTGGGCCATCGCCAACCCCATGCCGGCCCCAAGCCCGGCCGCCATGCCGCCGCCAGCGGGATTCTGGGCGGCACTGGTCATTGCTTCGGCGGCCGAAAACTGGGCGTAACGGCCAAGATCGCCGACGATGCCGAGCGAGGTCCGCTTGTCGAGCGCGGCCTCGACGGCGGGCGGCAGGCTGATGTTTTCAACGTAAAGCTCGGGCAGGGTCAGGCCATATTGGCCAATCACCGGATCAATCGCCTTGGCGACGACCTTGCCCAGATCGGCGGAATTGGCGGCCATGTCGAGGACGGGAATGTTCGACACCGCAATCGCCCGGCTGAACTCCTGCACGATGATGTTGCGGATCTGATAGCTGATCTCGTCCATCGTGAACTCGCCATCCGTGCCGACGATCTCGGTCATGAACTTGGCCGGATCGCCGACCTTGACCGTATATGAGCCGAAAGCGCGCAGGCGGGTTGGCCCAAACTCGGGATCTCGGACGATCACCGGCTTCTTTGTGCCCCACTTGAGGTCGGAAAAGCGGGTCGTGTTGATGAAATAGATTTCCGACTTGAAGGGCGATTTGAAGCCGTGATCCCAGTGCTGGAGCGTGGTCAGGATCGGCATGTTGTTGGTCTCGAGCATATAGAGACCGGGTTTGAACACATCGGCGAGTTGCCCCTCGTGGACAAAGACCGCCGCCTGCCCCTCGCGCACGGTGAGCTTGGCGCCATATTTGATCTCGTGGTCCTCGCGCTCGAAACGCCAGACCATCGTGTCGCGCGTGTCGTCGGTCCATTCGATGACGTCGATGAACTCGCCGGTCAAAAAATCGAGAATACCCATCAAACTATCCTTTCACTCAAGCATCTGTGTCTTTTGCCAAAAGCTCCTTGGCAATGAGGCGGGCGATCGGAGCGGCTTCGGCGGCGGTCATGCCGGGCTGAAGGCGCGGATCATAGAGCATTTTCAGCATCATCTCGTCCTGCGTCGTCAGGAGGCCGAACTCTTCGTCATCATTGAAGATCGAGGGCCGGGCGCGCGGGCTGTCGTTGGCAAGGCCCATGCCTTGCGCCAATTCTTCGTGGATGCATGACAGGCGCAGACGATCGGGATGCTCGCCCCGGATCAACGCCACAGCCTTGTCATAGCGCACGCCATCCGCGCCGAACGTGCCGATGACAATGCAAAGCTGGTCTTTCGGCAGGTCGACGACCGTGCGGATCGTGCTTTCATCTATCCCCGGCATCAGTTCGCGCAGACGCGCCTCATATCCTTGCCGATCCAGCTCGTTGAGAAACATCACCACATAGTTGGGGTCGAAAGTGCTCAGACGGATTGGCACTCCTGTCAGGGTCGAGAGCCGGTCGGCATAGTCTTTGACCATGGTCAGATCAGTCTGGCGCTGGGCTGGGGGTATGCTCGCGCCGAATTCGACCGACATGCGGATTGGCTGTTCCCAACGGCGCAGGCGCGAGATTGTCGCCTGGGCCCGCAAGGTGCCGCCATGGGCGACGTATTCGTCGAAGAGCGCAATTCTGACGAAGTTCTGTGCCAGCATCTGGTCGGTGAAAGGCGTGTCGGGCCCGCCGCCGTCGGCACGGATCAGACCTTGCGCCAAGAGCCTGTCCTGAAGCCGCGTGTAGTAGGTGACAAGCACAGCGCTTTCGGCCGACATCACCGGTTCGGGCTCGGGGGCGGGGGCGCCGACCGGCGCGATCTGGCAGGCGGCGAGGAAGGCCGCCGCCGCCAGAGCCGCGAAGGATCGGCAATGGATCCCCTCCGCCGCTATCACTTGCCTGTCGCCGTCCCGATATTGTCGCTGGTGCCGGTGGCGCGGGCCTTGGCAGAGGCCAGCGTGTCGCGCAGGTCGGCCTCGAGCTTCTTGAGGTCTTCCTCGGCGGCGGCGCGCTTGCGCTTGCCCTCGTCGGCGATGGCGAGGCTTTCGTTGATCGTTTCGATCAG
>JAURFB010000036.1 GCA_030827165.1 Marivivens sp. | reverse complement strand
TCGGCGGTGCGGCTGCGGGCACGCTGACCTTCATGGCAGGTGGCTCGGACCACGCTTTTGCCAAAGTCGCCCCGCTATTTGAAATCATGGGGCAAAAGGCCGTCCATTGCGGCGGCTCGGGTGCCGGTCAGGCCGCGAAGATCTGCAACAACATGATCCTCGGCGTGACCATGATCGCCACTTGCGAGGCCTTTGCCTTGGCCGACAAGCTCGGCCTCGACCGGCAGAAGATGTTTGACGTGGTCTCGACCTCGTCCGGCTATAGCTGGACAATGAACGCCTATACCCCCGCCCCCGGCATCGGCGCCACCTCGCCTGCCGACAACGATTACAGGCCGGGCTTCGCCGCCGAGCTGATGCTCAAAGACCTCAACCTCAGCCAGATGGCCGCCGAAGCCGTCGACGCCGACACGCCGATGGGCCGCAAGGCGGCCGAGCTTTACCGACGTTTCGTCGAGGAAGAAGACGGTCGTGGCAAGGATTTCTCGGCCATGCTTCCCCGCTTTGAAAAGCGTCATCGTGGCAAATAGGCACACAGATTGAATTGCATCAAAGACTTGTCATGTAATTTGGGCAATATCGCCTGACAGCACAGGAGTTTGCTCATGTCCAAAAACGTCGGTTCTCTTGATCGTATTCTTCGCCTTGTCGTCGGCCTTATTCTGGCTGGCCTCTTCTTCTATCAGCCCGACGCCGGCTATCGCTGGGTTTCGCTGATCGTCGGCCTTATCCTAGTCGGCACGGCGGGGATGTCGTTCTGCCCGATCTACCGGATTCTCGGGCTGTCGACGAACAAATAAAGCCAGCGCAGAAATCTCGACCGTTTCGCGAATATCGAGTTAGAGTGCACCAAATCGGGCGCGCCAAATGGTGCGCCCACAAAGGGGACATAAATGCTGCGACGTTTGCTTTGCCTTTTTCTTCTGGTCGCGACGCCGGCAGTTGCCGACTGGAAAGACGAGATCATCTATTTCGTCATGGTCGACCGCTTCGCCGATGGGGATCCGTCGAACAATGAAGGCGTCAACCTTGAAAACCCCCTCGCCTTTCATGGTGGGGATCTGAAGGGTCTGACCGAACGTCTCGATTACATTGCCGATCTCGGTGCCACAGCGATCTGGCTGACGCCGGTCAACCAGCAAGGCCCGTCGATCGAGGTGGCCGAGGGCACCTTCCAACCCCACCACGGCTATTGGGCCGACGAGTTCAACGCCATCGACCCCCGTTTTGGCACCGAGGACGATCTGCGCGCGCTTGTCGAGGCAGCCCATGCGCGGGGGATCAAGGTCTTGCTCGATGTGGTCTACAATCACGTCGGCTACAATGCGACCTGGACCAAAACCCGCCCGCACTGGCTGCGCCAAGGGGCCGAATGCGGGGGCGACGCGATCACCCTCTGTCTTGCTGGCCTGCCCGACCTCAAGACCGAACGCTTTGATGTGCGCTCCGCCATACTCGATGCCCATATCGGCCTTGCCGAGCGCACGGGAGTGGATGGCTTCCGCCTTGACACCTACAAGCACATCGACCCCGATTTCTGGGCCGCGCATCGCGTTGTGACCCGGCTGCGGCTGGGCGAGGATTTCTTCCTTCTGGGCGAGATCTGGGACGGCGACAAATACCTCGCCAAGGCGCCGTTCGAGGCCGACACATTGGATGGGATCTTCGATTTCACCTTTCGCGACCATGTGCAGAAGATGCTGACGGGCATCGAAGACCCCGAACGTTTCGCCCGCTATTTCACCAATCGCCACGACATCGAAGGCGACAAGGTTCTCGCGCCATTCCTGTCGAACCACGATATGCCGATGCTGCTTGCCATGATGCGCGGGGATACGGCCAAGCTGCGGCAGGCCTTTGCGCTTTTGATGTTTGCCGAAGGGCCTCCGGTGATCTCGTGGGGCGAGGAACAGGGCCGGCGCGGCAAGGCCTGGCCCTTGAACCGCGAGGATATGGACTGGACCGGCGGCGATACCGCGCTGACCGACGATGTGAAGGCGCTGATCGCGCTTCGGCGTGCCGAGCCGGATATGCGCGGCGGGCCTGTCCAGACCGTCTATGCCGCCAACGGGCTCTTGATCCTGCGGCGGGGGGCGGTGACGCTGGCGCTCAATCTCTCCGATACACCTGTTCCCGTGGTTCAGGGGCTTGGCAAACGCGTGCTCTTTGGTGGCGATCCGATGGCGCTCGCCCCGTCCGGCGTGGCTATATTCGCGGCCGACTAGCGCCCCTTGCCGATCCGGCCGAGGTGAGTGTCCTGAAAGCCGGACGGAAGCTTGAGACCATAGCCCAGCATCCGGTCGAATCCGCTATGACCCAGCCAAAGCCAACCGAGGGCAACCGCAAGCGGGCATCCAAAGATCAGACCACCCGCAATCACGGCCACGCCAAAGCCATAGACATGGACGGCGTTATAACCCAGCGCGCCGACCCGAGCCCCGGCGAGATATGCGGCAAAGCTGAGATCGGGAGCAAAGAACCACAGAACTGCGGCCCACCACGCCAGTTCTTCGTTCGACGTAAGCCAATAGGCGACCAGAGCCGAAACAAAGACGGCCGCCCCTTCGAGTTTTTGCCAAAGTATTGCGTTCATTCCGCCGCCACCTTCCTGGATTTCAACATCGGCCCAAGATAGCGGCCCGTGTGGCTTGCTGCCACTTGCGCCACATCCTCCGGCGTTCCGGTCGCCACGACCATGCCGCCACCGTCGCCGCCTTCTGGGCCTATATCGATGAGCCAGTCGGCAGTCTTGATGACATCGAGGTTGTGTTCGATCACCACCACGGTATTACCTTGTTCCACAAGCTCGTGCAGCACTTCAAGAAGCTTGCGCACATCCTCGAAATGTAGGCCGGTGGTCGGTTCGTCAAGAATATAGAGCGTGCGGCCTGTCGACCGCTTGGCAAGCTCTTTGGAAAGCTTGACCCGCTGCGCCTCGCCGCCCGAGAGGGTCGTCGCCTGCTGGCCGACCTGAATATAGCCAAGGCCCACCCGCACCAGCGCGTCCATCTTTTCGCGGATCGAGGGAACCGCCTTGAAAAACTCCTGCGCGTCCTCGACCGTCATCTCAAGAACGTCGGCTATGCTCTTGCCCTTGAAGCGAATTTCAAGGGTTTCACGGTTGTAGCGGTGGCCCTTGCACGTCTCGCAGGTCACGTAGACATCCGGCAGAAAGTGCATCTCGATCTTGATGACGCCATCCCCCTGACAGGCTTCGCATCGCCCACCTTTGACATTGAAGCTGAACCGCCCGGGCTTGTATCCCCGCGCCTGCGATTCCGGCAGGCCGGCAAACCAGTCGCGGATCGGGGTGAAGGCGCCGGTATATGTCGCGGGGTTTGACCGAGGAGTGCGGCCGATGGGGCGCTGATCGATGTCGATGACCTTGTCGAGATGCTCGAAGCCCTTGATCGTCTCGCAAGGTGCGGGCGTCTCGCGGGCGCCGTTCAGCTTCATCGCGGCGTTCTTGTAGAGCGTCTCGACCGTCAGGGTCGACTTGCCGCCACCCGAGACGCCGGTGACGCAGACAAACCTGCCCAACGGGAAATCAACGCTCATTTCGCGCAAATTGTTGCCCGTAGCTTTCACCACCGAAAGCTTCTTGCCGTTGCCCTTGCGCCGATCCTTCGGCACCGCAATCTCGCGCTTGCCGCTCAGGTATTGGCCGGTCACCGAGCCTTCGTTGGCCATAATCTCGGCCGGCGTTCCCTTGGCAACGATCTCGCCGCCGTGCACACCGGCTCCGGGGCCTATGTCGAAGACGTAGTCCGCCTCGCGGATCGCCTCTTCGTCGTGCTCGACGACGATCACGGTGTTGCCCTGATCGCGCAGGTTCTTCAGCGTGCCGAGGAGCCGGTCATTGTCGCGCTGGTGCAAACCGATCGACGGCTCGTCAAGGACATAGAGAACGCCCGTGAGGCCAGAACCGATCTGGCTCGCCAGTCGGATCCGCTGGCTCTCGCCGCCCGAGAGCGTGCCGGCGTTGCGACTGAGGGTCAGGTATTCGAGGCCAACGTTATTCAGAAACCCCAGGCGCTCGCGGATTTCCTTGAGAATCGCGCGGGCGATCTCGTTCCTCTGATTGGTTAGGCTCGCAGGCACGGTTTCGATCCAGTCGAAAGCCTCTTTGATCGACATCTGCACCACCTGCCCCACATGAAGGCCGGCGATCTTGACGGCCAGAGCCTCGGGCCGCAGGCGATATCCGCCGCAAGCGCCGCAGGGGCGGTTGTTCTGGTATTGCTCGATCTCCTCGCGCATCCAGGCGCTGTCGGTCTCGCGATAGCGGCGCTCCATATTGGGGATGATGCCTTCGAAAGCCCGTTTGACCTGATAGACCCGACCGCCCTCATCATAGCGGAACTGGATCTCTTCCTCGCCCGAGCCATAGAGAACAACCTTCTGGGCTATCTCGGGCAGGTCTTTCCATTTGGCCGCCTTGTCAAACCCGTAGTGGCGCGACAAAGCCTCGATGGTTTGCGAAATATAGGGCGATTTGCTCTTGCGCCAGTTGGCGAGCGCGCCATTCACCAGCGAGAGGGTTACATCCGGCACAACGAGGCGCTCGTCGAAAAAGAGCTCGACCCCAAGGCCATCACAGGACGGGCACGCGCCAAAGGGTGCGTTGAACGAGAACAGGCGCGGCTCGATCTCGGGGATGGTAAAGCCCGAGACGGGACACGCGAATTTCTCGGAAAAGGTGATACGCTCCGGCTCGCCTTCGCCGGGCGCGGTTTCAAGGACCGTGATGCCATCGGCAAGGTTAAGGGCGGTGCGGAAACTGTCGGCAAGCCGCGTTTCAAGGTCGGGGCGGACGACGATCCGGTCGACCACCACGTCGATATCGTGGCGGAATTTCTTGTCGAGCATGGGCGGCTCGTCGAGCTCATAGAACGTGCCGTCGACCTTGACCCGCTGAAAGCCTTGCTTGCGAAGCTCGAGGAATTCCTTGCGGTATTCGCCCTTCCGGTCGCGGACAATGGGCGCAAGGAGATAGCCGCGCGTCCCCTCGCCCATCGCCATTACGCGGTCGACCATGTCCTGCACCTGCTGCGCCTCGATGGGCAGACCGGTAGCGGGGCTGTAGGGCGTTCCGACGCGCGCGAAGAGCAGGCGCATATAGTCGTAAATCTCGGTGACGGTTCCGACGGTCGAGCGCGGGTTCTTGGAGGTCGTCTTCTGTTCGATTGAAATCGCGGGGCTGAGGCCCGAGATGTGATCCACATCGGGCTTTTCCATCATGTCGAGAAACTGGCGCGCATAGGCCGAGAGGCTCTCGACGTAGCGGCGCTGGCCCTCGGCATAAATCGTGTCGAACGCCAGCGAGGATTTGCCCGAACCCGAAAGGCCGGTGATCACCACCAGCTCGTCGCGCGGAATGTCCACGTCGATATTCTTGAGGTTGTGCTCGCGGGCACCCCGAACCTCGATAAACTTCTGCTCCGGCATGAGCCCCTCCGCACCAACGATTAACAGATAGTCAAATCAGGCGCCCACTCCAACTAAAAAGTGAGAACAAGTCAGGAACATCATAAAGGCTCTTTACATTTCAATTTTGTTATATATATACGGTCAAGACTTCAAACACAGGTGCCCTCCATTTTCAATTTCTTCTCGAATGCCGCCGCCCGCCCCGCCGCTCTGAGCGCGCGTGATGCGATCTCGCAAGTGGCTGACGGTTCCCTCGTTCTCATCGACATCCGCGAGTTCGGCGAAGTGGCCGCCTCGGGCAAAGCCAAAGGGGCGATCCATATCCCCACAGCCCAGCTGCGCATGATAGCCGACCCGCGCAGCCCCGAATGCCACCCCGCCCTGAAATCCGGCAAGCCGGTTGCGCTTTACTGCGCCTCGGGCGGCCGCGCCGGAATGGCCCAGGGCATGATGCACCAACTGGGTCATGACACCGTGCACTATCTTGGCGGCCTTGCCCATTGGGCGCAGGCTGGCGGGGAAATCGTCCGCGGTTGATCTTCTCCCTGTAAGATCAAAGGCGGCCCTTTCGGGGGCCGCCTTTTCTGTTTCCGAGGTCGCGTTCGATCAGAAGTGGATCGCGCGTCCGTAGGCGTCAAGCACTGCTTCGTGCATCATTTCCGAAAGCGTCGGATGCGGGAAGACGGTGTGCATCAGGTCTTCCTCGGTGGTCTCGAGTTGACGACCGATCACATAACCCTGGATCAACTCGGTCACTTCGGCGCCGACCATATGCGCGCCAATAAACTCGCCGGTTTTCGCGTCGAACACCGTTTTCACCATGCCCTCGGGCTCGCCCAAAGCGATGGCCTTGCCGTTGCCGATGAAGGGGAAGCGGCCGACCTTGACCTCATAACCCGCCTCTTTGGCCTTGGCCTCGGTCAAGCCGACGCTGGCAACCTGTGGGTGGCAATAGGTGCAGCCCGCGATCGAGCCGGGCTTGATCGGATGCGCGTGTTTACCCGCGATCAGCTCGGCAACCATGACGCCCTCGTGGCTGGCCTTGTGGGCGAGCCACGGCGCGCCGGCGATATCGCCAATGGCATAGACCCCTTCAACACCGGTGCGACAGAACTCGTCGGTCACAACATGGGTGCGGTCGATCTTGACGCCCATGTCTTCAAGGCCGAGGTTCTCGACATTGCCGACGATGCCCACGGCGGAAATCACCGTGTCGAACTCTTCGGTGGTGATCTTGCCGTCCTTCTCGATATGCGCGGTCACGCCCACGCCCGGCTTGCGATCAAGCTTCTTGACGCCGGCCTTTTCGAGGATAGTCATGCCCTGCTTGACGAATTGCTTCTTGGCGAAGGCGCTGATCTCGGCGTCTTCGACAGGAAGGATCCGGTCCATCACCTCGACCACGGTCGTATTCGCGCCGAGCGTGTTGAAGAAGCTGGCAAATTCGATACCGATGGCGCCCGATCCGATGACGAGGAGTTTTTTCGGCATCCGCGGCGGGGTCAGCGCGGTCTTGTAGGTCCAGACGAGATCGCCGTCGGCCTCAAGCCCCGGCAATTCGCGGGCCCGCGCGCCGGTGGCGACGATGATTGCCTTGGCGGTCAGGGTCTCAGTGTCCTTGTCGGTCTTGACCGTGACCTTGCCTTTGCCGGCGAGCTTGGCCTCACCCATGATCGACGTGACCTTGTTCTTATTGAACAGATGGCCAATGCCGCCCGAAAGCTGTTTGGCAACCCCGCGCGACCGTTTGACCACGGCGTCGAGATCGTAGCCGATTTGCCCGGCCGAAAGGCCGAAATCCTTGGCCCGGTGCATCAGGTGATAGACCTCGGCCGACCGCAAGAGCGCCTTGGTGGGAATACAGCCCCAGTTGAGGCAAATGCCGCCCAGATGCTCGCGCTCTACGCAGGCGACCTTGAGCCCTAGCTGAGCGCCCCGGATCGCGGCCACATAGCCCCCTGGGCCGGCACCGATTACGATCATGTCAAAGTTGCTGTCGGCCATGCAATCCTCCGCCGGTCTGAAATTAGTTTGACGTTAAACTAATTCCGCATCCGGTTCCAGTGACCTCAGGTCATGGCAGCTATCACCCTGCTGCAAAGCGGCCAGCGGCCAGTTGATCGGCCCGGACGATGCAATCACGGCCGCTTTCCTTTGCGGCATAGAGCGCCTTGTCCACCAGTTGCATCAAGGTCTGCGGCCGCGTCCCGCCCTCGGGATAGGCTGTGACCCCTGCCGAAATCGTGATCTTCGGCAAGATCGCCTCGCCATAGCGCACGGTCATCAGCGCCGTGGTTTCGCGCAGCCTCTGGCCAAGAGCAAAGGCCGCGTCCAGATCGGCGTCAGGCATAAGGATCGCGAACTCCTCTCCGCCGAGCCGGCAAGCAACATCGCGGTCGTCCAGGCAATCCACGATCCTTGCCCCGAAGGTCCGCAGCACGACGTCGCCTGCGTCGTGGCCGTGGTTATCGTTGAAGGTCTTGAAGTGGTCGATGTCGAAGGACACCAGACCAAATCCGGTTCCCCGCCGCTCTCCGGCGCTGATCTCGCGGCGCAGCGCCTCGACAAGATAGCGGCGGTTGAACAGGCCGGTCAGCGGATCGCGAACTGGGCCGACTGGGTCATATGAGCAGAGTCGGCGGCGAGGCGATCAAAGCGGATATGCAGCAGGCCAACCGTGTCGCCATGGGCAATGATCGGGATGCAGATATATTCGGGAACCGAGACCTCATGCCGATGGGCACTGACGTGCTCGTATTCCACGCAAAGCCCGCCCTCTTCGTATTCATAGCTTCGGCCGCGGCGCAGCGCCCAACAGCTATCGGCCGAGATGGATTCATGCAGATCGACCGTATTCCACTTGCACATGCCATCAAGCGCATCGCGCGAGTTGGAATAGACGTAGAGTTCGCCTTTCGAGCCCGGCAACAACTTGGGCATGAAACGGGTCACGATCGCGAAAAGCTCTTTGAGCGATTTGCAGGACTGGAGCCATTCATCCAGCTGACCGAGCAGGTTTGCCTCGCTTTGCCGTGTCCGTTCGGTTTCGAGGATGTCGCGCGTGCGGCTCTCGGCGACTTCCGCTGCCTTTCGAGCGACGACCAGATATTGCGAGGCCAGTCTGACGGCTGTCACATCGACGAGGGTTTCCAGATACCTGCCGTTGCGCGCCGGTCGACCGCTTATGTTGATTGTCCTCCCCGAGGCATGGGCGATATCGAAACTATAGGGCCGATTTGCGCGAATTTGCGTCTCGGTATCGGCCAGATCCTGGGCTTTGATGGCCCCGCCACAGGCGCAGGCGCTGCGAAGATCCGTTCGGCTGGCGCCGATGCCGAGCTGTTCTGCCTTGAGGCCCATCAGATCAAGGACCCGGGTGTTATAGAGCAGGCAAGTCCCTTCGGCCGACCACATCAGGATCCCCTGGTCGAGGATATTCAGGATTTCTGCCGGAAGGTCCTGGGTGCCGCTCTTGCCTGGTCTCCGCGCGCCGCCGGGCAGTTTGATCTTCTGCTGCTTCATCAACCACCCTCTTTTGCCCCTCAAGGACAAGGATGGCACAGCGGGCGTTGCGGCGGAGTTAGCCCCTGACGGAAATACGCAAAGGTTCAGGCAGCCGAAGCCGACCGGAGTTCGTTGACGATCGCCATATAGCCACCCTTCTCCAAGAAGGTGGTTTCCGCTTCCGTAGACTTGCGCCCCAAAGCGTTATTGCGGAACGGAAACCGACCATACCGGCGAATGACCTCGCGGTGCGCCCGCGCGTGGATGAGGTTGGAGGCGCCCGTCTCCGGCATCCGCGTGCAGATCAGGCGCACGGCGCGATCCTGATCGGCCAGAGTCTCGGAATGCATGAGCGGAAGATAAAAGAACTGGCGCGCAGGCTCGTCGATCTTGAGATCCCAGTCCCGATTGATCGCAGCTTTCGCAGCCGCGCGGGCAACCTTGTCGGAGGCAAAGGCCCTGGCCGTGCCTCGCAACATGTTGCGGGAAAACTGATCGGCAAGAATGATGTAGGCGAGAGCGCCGGAAGGATAGGTGAGCCACAGCCCGTGGCCGCCCTCCATCAACTCGTCCCAGGCTCCGGAGAATTTCTCGCGGATTTCGGTGTCCAGCTCGTCGCCGCCCGCATACCAGGCTTCTGGCCCCTTTTCGTCGAGCCAGAATTCCAAAATTGATCCAGGAGTGACCACCGCCGCCTCTTCAAATCCTGCCATACGATTGCTTGCATACCGAATCGGGGCCGCGCAACCATGAATGGGCGCTTTGTGACCTGCTCACACAATATTCGGTCTCACGAGTGATGCGCATCGGCCTCAGCTTCGAGATAGACCTCTTGCGCGACTTCCGCCGCCACGGCCGTAGCCGAGGACGAAATGGGCGTATAGGCCACCGAGTCGCCCGGCACCGACCGCGACCGGCGGCGCGTCATCCGGTAAAGGCCATAGGCGGTCAGGAAAACCATCAAGACGGCGATGAACAGCCAGAAACCACCGGCGCCCATCGTGTCCATGATCCAGCCAAGGATCAGCGGGCCGGTGATCGCCCCCAATCCGTTGATGAACAAAAGCCCCCCCGAGGCTGCGGCCATATCCTCGCGGTCGAGGTAATCGTTGGTATAGGCAATGACGAGCGCGTAGAGCGGGTTCGAGGTTCCGCCGACCATGGCCGCGCCGATCAGGATCAGCGCATAGTTGCCGCCGCCGGCGAAGGCCGCCAACGCGCCGACGCCGCCGATGCCCGACAAAGTGATGATGAGGATACGCCGATCCATCCGGTCGGAAATCCAGCCGATCGGATATTGCAAGATCAGCGCCGCCGTATAGACCGCCGAAACCATGAGCGAGATCTGCCCCACGGTCAGCCCCTGTTTGGTGCCGTAAACGGCCGACATCCCGAACTGGGCCGAAAAGACGCCGCCGAGAATGAAGGTTCCCATTGCGGCGAGCGGCGATGCCTTGATCAGCTTGCGGATCGACAGCGGCTTGGTCGAGGCGAAGGCGGGCGTCGGCCGGATCGACAGCAGGATCGGCGCGAAGGCCATCGAGACAAGAACCGACGGGATGATGAAGATGATGTAGCCCGACACATCACTCAGAACGAGGATATATTGCGCAAGGATGATCCCCGCCATCTGAGCGATCAGGTATAGCGAAAGCGCCTTGCCCCGGTTTTCGTTCGAAGCGGCATCATTCAGCCAGCTTTCGGCGGTGATATAGACCCCGCAGAAGCAAAAGCCGATGACAATCCGGCCGATGGTCCAGGCCCAGGGTTCGGTCAGCGCGGGATAGAGGATCAAGACGGCAGAGATGGTCGATCCCAGCGCCGCGAAGACCCGCACATGGCCAACCCGCCGGATCATCTCGGGCGCCAGCCGCGAGGCGCCGAGGAAGCCCACGAAATAGCCCGACATCACCACCGACATCTCGAGCGTCGAAAATCCTTCGAGATCGCCCCTGAGGCCCAGAAGCGTGCCTTGAAGGCCATTGCCGATCATCAGCATGAAAATGCCGAGGAGGAGCGCCCAAGAACTGCCCAAGACCTGAAACATCACCACTCCTGCCTGTCGAGGCCTGGCTACTGCGGATTATTCGCGAAACAAGAGACCAAAGCGACACATATTGGCTTGGATCGTCATTCGACGTCCGGAAGAAGCAACGAAGCGTCTCCATAGGAAAAGAACCGATACCCTTCGCCGATCGCATGGGCATAGATCGCTTTGATCCGATCCGCCCCCATCAAGGCCGAAACCAGCATCATCAGCGTCGATTTCGGCAGATGAAAATTGGTCATGAGGCCGTCGGCAACCTTGAACTCGAAGCCCGGCGTGATGAAGATATCCGTATGCCCCCGCCACGGCCCGAGGCTCCCGCCCTGCGCAGCGCTCTCGATCAGTCTCAGGGCGGTCGTGCCCACCGGGATCACGCGGCCGGCAGCGCGTTTGGTGGCAAGGATCTCGTCCGCCGCCTGCGGTGTCACCTCGCCCCATTCGGCGTGCATCTTGTGTTCGCTGATATCGTCGACCTTGACCGGCAAGAAGGTGCCAGCGCCGACATGAAGGGTCACATGACTGAACTCGATGCCCTTGGCCCCGAGCGCCTCAAGAAGCGGCTGATCGAGGTGCAAGGAGGCGGTCGGAGCCGCGACCGCGCCGGAATTGCGCGCCCAGACCGTCTGATAATCGCTCTTGTCCTCCTCGTCGGGCGCCCGAAGCGCCGCGATATAGGGCGGCAGTGGCATGGAGCCTGCCTCGGCCAGAGCCTCGTCAAAATCCTCGCCCGAAAGGTTGAACCGCAATAGCCCCTGCCCCTCCTCGCGCCCTGCCAGGGTCGCGCTGAGATCGGCGGAAAAGACGATCACTTCGCCGTCTCGGATCTTCTTGAGGGGCTTGAGAAGCGCCGCCCAGCTGCCATCGGCCTTCGGCTCCAGGAGCGTGACCTCGATCCGAGCGCTGGTCGCGCCCTCTGCACCGGACCGAAACCGCTGCCCCGACAGCCGCGCAGGAATCACTTTGGTGTCATTCAGGACCAGCCGATCCCCGGGGCGAAGGATCTCGATCAGATCTGTCACGCGCCGGTCGCTGATCCGGTCTCCTTCGGCCAGCAGAAGCCGTGCCGACGAGCGCGGTTTTGCCGGCCGCGTGGCGATCAGCCCTTCGGGAAGATCGAAATCAAAATCGCTCAGTTTCACACATATGTCCTATTCGCTCGCCGCCGGCGGCGCCTGCCGGAAAATCTCGCGGAACATCCCCGGCGTGAAGATCGACAACGGGTTGATCGAGACCTCCGTCGCCCCCGGCGTGCCGGTCATCCGATAGTTAAAGCCGATCAGCCCCTCGCCTTTGCGGGTGAAGATCGCGCCGATGCTGTTGAAAAGATACACGGGCGAGACGACCCCCTGAAAGTCCATCGCTTTGGTGGCGAGCGTGTAGACGCCATCCATCGAAATGCCAAGACTGAGCCCGACGGCGCTCGACTCTGCAATCGTGATCTTGTCGGGCGAGAGCGTGAACCGCGCCTCGACCGTATCAAAGCTGATGCCCTGCCCGTCGAGTTGCTGCAAAAGGCCGATGACGCTGATCGCATCGAGCAGCGCTGCAAGCGACGGGGCATCCTGCACACGCAAGCTGGTCGCCTGCAAGAGGCCGGCGTAATTGCCCTCTGCTCCGGTTGGCGCAAGGGTAAGCTGCATCGCACCGCCGGTCGCGTTTTCCAGAAGACCGATCGACCGCAACGCCCCCCCGGCATCGTCGCTTCTGAGACGAAACGCCATCCGCCCCTCGTAGGGGGCGACAGAGCCTTGGACCGCGGTGTCGTTGTTGAGGCGGGCGTCAAACCGGCCGCTCAGCCCTCCCGCCGACTGGAAGCTGCCCTGAAACTGGGTCAGCGCAACGCCTTCAGAAACCTGAAGCCTGTCGAGGCGCAGGGTGACTGGGCCGCCGTCGCTGTCTGCGCCTTGGACAATCTCGCCGAAATCCGCCTTGCGAAGATCAAGCGTTCCGCCATCGACAACCAGTTCCGCCGGGCGCCCCTTGCCGCGCCCGACGAGGCTCACACTGCCCTGAAACCAGTCGGACAGGTGCAGATCCGGAAAACGCGCCGCTTCAAAGCCGCCGTCGGCGTTGAGGCGAAGTGTCCCTTCGGCCTCAAGGCCCGCAGCATCGAAAAACAGGCGCTCGATCGTGGCTGGCTGGCCAAAACTGCCCGTGACCTCAAGCACCCCCGCACTTGCCGCAGGTTTGTCCCAGCCGAGCGCTTGCAGGCTCATTCTCGCGCCCACAAGGTCAGAGCTCAGTGTGAAGCGCGCCGGCTGATCCCGCTCCAGATCGACCACCAGACGACCAGCAGTCGCGCCACCGACCGTTTCGTCGGGCAACGCGATGCGAAACTCGTCAAGAAAAGCACGATCGAGGGGCAAAGACACGTCGAGCCGCCCTGTGCCGGGGCGGTCGGGGTTGAAGGTCTGTTTGAAGGTTCCGGTCATCGGCACCGATCCGACCCGCGCCACGCCGACAAGGGTCATACCACTGTTGGACGAGGTCAGGCCGATCTCGTCCGCAGTGGCGATGCGACCGGGGACGAGCTTGTCAGACCTGAGATCCCAAAGCCTCCCCGTCACGACATAGCTGATTTCGGCAGGGGTGTTTTCCTCTTTGAAGCGAAGGTTCACCGTCGCGGTCACATCTCCCTGCCCATCCACGAGATCGTAAGGGAATTTGGCGCTGGTGATCACGTGCCTCGGCCCGGTGTCGATCAGGGCGAGCCCCGCCGTCACGCTCCCTCGGGCGCGCATCTCGATCCGGGCTGGGGGCGCGGGGATTCGCACGTCCGGCACGCTCAAGGACGATCCAGACAGATCGATGGTTCCGCCCTGAGCGGGCGTCGTCGTTCCTTCTTCGAGCACCAGCGACATCGCGTTATTTGCGAAAGAGCCAAAGCCTGAGGCGCCCTCAAGCGGCGGCGCAAAACGGTTGATCGAAAGGGTCGCGTCTTCAAACCGGAAACTTCCGCCCCATTCGAAAGCGTCGCCGGGACGCAGACGGGCCGCCACAATGATATCGGTCGCACGGCCGGAGGCGATGTTGGTTTCAACCCATTGCCGGGCTTCGGGCTTGACGGCGGCGGGCCAGAACAGCAGCGCCGCCGCCGGATCAATCCCGTCGATTCGGGCGTCGAGCGCCCCTTCCCACCCTTCAACGCCCGCTGCAAACCGCCCCGAGGCAACGACATCCGTCCCCGCAACCCCGATACGGACTTCGCCGACATCGACGGTAAAGGGCGCGAGACCAAGCCTGAAGTCCACCGAGGCATGATCGACCGACCTTGGCCCCGGAAACAGGGCTTGAGGGCTGAAGGCGAGATCCGAGAAACTGAACTGACCCGTCATCGACGCCGGCCAGCCTCCGACGAGATCATGAAGTGTGGTCCGCCCTTCGGCGGCAAATGTACCCAAGCTGCTCTTGGCCGAGATATGACTGAAGTCGATCACGTTCTTCTCGGGATCAAAGGTCAGATAGGCCTTGGCCTCGTCGAACGGCACGGGCGGGGCGTCTGGCCCCGCGCGCAAATCGCCGGCCTTGATGGCAAGCGAGGAGGAAAACGGGCCAAGGGCGCCCGCCTCGTCAATCTCGAGCCGCATCTGCGCCGCCATCGGCGCGTCAACCACCGCCAGCCAGCTGAGCGCGGGGGTCTGGCTTGCCAGATCAGCGGCAACCGCATCTTCGAAGGCCAGGGCAATCGTCGCCGCGCGGCTTCCGTGCGGGCTTTCGTAGATGATGCCGATCGTCGTGACATAGGCGCGCCCCGACAACAGGGTCAGGTCGGCCCGTAGCCGAGTCTGGCCTCCCTTTAGGTCGAGCGTTACCTGCCCGCCGTCGATGGTCCAGCCGCGCCGGGCGCGGGCGTCATCGAAGTTGAGGATCAACCCGTCGGCGGCAACGGACTCGAGCGCCTCGAACTCCGGCCGTTCAAGCGCGGCGTCGATCTGGCTGAGAAGATCGGCAAAGCTGTCGGCCTCCTGAACCACCGCCCCTCCGGCATCGAAGGACACCGCAACCCGCCCGTCCGAGGTGCGGCGCAAGGCAATTTCGGCCCCCGTTAGGTTGACCGTCTGAATGAGTATCTCGCGCCGGAACAGGATGCCGCGCGGCGAAATTTGCACATCGGCCCTTGGCACGCGGGCGATGACAGTTTCGTCGGCATCCCGCAGCACGACATTGGTCAGGGCAATGCGCGGGTGAATATCTGCGCCGATCTTCAACGTCATCTCGCCAAAGCTCAGCCCGCCGCCTTCGAGAAAACCCGCCGCTTCGGCCTCCATACGCGTCGTGATCCAGCTGGGCGCGGTGATTTCCCGGTCGAAGACCAAAAACGCGGCAACCCCCAAGAACACAAGCGGCATGAATGCAGCAAGAATGACAGCCCGCAACCCATGCCAAACCGCCGCCCGCCAGCGGCGTCGGGGTTTCGCTGCTATCTCTTGCGTGCCGGGTTCGGTCATGCTGTTACGAGCGTGTCACCGACACCGCCCGACTGCCTCTTTGCTTGCGGTGGCCTTGCGGCCGTCATCCATTTATCGTTGGTGGACGTATAGGACACAAGAGATCAACAGGACAGCCCGGAGCCACCATGTCTGCACCTCCCGCCCTTGGCCAAGCCGCCCCGTCATTCACCCTGCCCCGCGATGGCGGTTCTGAAGTCTCTCTCTCAGACTACGCCGACAGAATTGTTGTCCTCTATTTCTACCCCAAAGACGACACACCCGGCTGCACGACAGAGGCGATCGACTTCTCGGCGGATATCGACGCCTTCGCCAAAGCGGGGGCCGTGGTTCTGGGCGTCTCGCGGGATACGGTGAAGAAACACGAGATATTCCGCGACAAACATGGCCTCAAAGTCGCGCTATTGGCCGACGAGGACGGCGCCGTCTGCGAGGCTTATGGCGTTTGGGGCGAGAAAAGCATGTATGGCCGGACCTATCTGGGCATCGACCGGACAACCTTTCTCGTCGGCCGTGATGGCAAGATCGCCCGCGTCTGGGAGAAGGTGAAGGTCAAGGGACACGTTGCAGAGGTCCTGGCTGCGGTGATGGCCCTGTGATGCCTGCGACCTGCCTTGCCGAAATGGCTGCCGAGGTCCTCAGGACCGCAGATGGCCGTGAAAAGAGCGCGCTTTCCAAGAAATACGCGGCCGCCTGGTTTGCCTCGCGCAAAGACGGCCCGGCAATTCCCGTCGGCACCGCCAGCCCACCCCTGCGCCCTGCCCGCCCCGAAAGGCCCGAGCTTCTCGCCCCGCGCGACGTGCCGCGCCGCCGCCCCGGAACGCCCGCCGGGCGCATCGCCCTTTTGCACGCGGTCGCGCATATCGAGCTGAATGCCGTCGATCTGCACTGGGACATCATCGCCCGTTTCTCGCACATACCCCTGCCCATCGGCTTCTTCGACGACTGGGTGAAATCGGCCGAGGAAGAATCCTTCCACTTCACCCTTGTCTGCGACTGTCTTGAAGAAATGGGAAGCCATTATGGCGCCCTGCCCGCCCATGCCGGGATGTGGCGGGCCGCCGAAGATACCGCAGAAGATCTGATGGGCCGCCTCGCGGTCGTGCCGATGGTGCTCGAGGCGCGCGGGCTCGATGTGACGCCGGGAATGATCGAGGTTTTCGAAAGGGCGGGCGAGACGAAGGCGATCAAGGCGCTGAAAGTGATCTATGCCGAAGAGGTGCACCACGTTGCCTATGGCTCGAAATGGTTTCATTTCCTCTGCGGCCGACACGACCTCGATCCCAAGGAGGCGTTTCATGGCCTCGTGCGAACCTATTTCCACGGCGCGCTGAAGCCGCCGTTCAACGAAAAAAAACGCGCCGAAGCCGGATTGCCGCCCGATTTCTACTGGCCGCTGGCCGACACCCTGCCGCCTGATCACCGACAGGCCCTCGAGGACTAGGCGAAAACCTGCCCGAAACCGCCGATACCGGTCCGGCGATCCGCGCGGTTTTGCTCAAAATTCTTGATCCTCCGGCGCGTGGCCGCTAACACCTGAAGGCGGCAAACGGGGCTTTGCCGTGCAAAAGATAGGAAGATCGTTGCATATCAGGCTGTTGAAACGCGTTCACGCAGCGCTTGAGCGGCGGTTTCCCGAGAAACGCCTCTTCCTGCGCTCGGACACGGAAACACGCTTTATCCGCCTCAAGCCTGAAACCCAGCTTGTGATCTGGGCCGGCGGTGGGCTTTTTGTCGGCTGGACCATCATCGCCACGGCGATCTTGCTGATGGATTCAATAGGCTCGGGCAATTTCCGCGCTCAAGCTCAGCGTGATCAATTGATCTATGAAGACCGGCTCAATGCTTTGTCGACGGAACGCGACCATCGCGCCGGGGAAGCCTCGGCGGCGCAAGAAAGGTTCAGCTCGGCGCTTGAGGCGATCTCGGCCATGCAATCCGAGCTTCTCGCATCCGAGGATCGTCGGCGCGAGTTGGAGACGGGCATCGAAGTGATTCAGGCGACCCTTCGCCGGACCCTGCAAGAGCGGAACAAGGTTCAGGACCGCTTGGCCGACCTTGAGGCCGCGGCCGCCAACGGAACACCGGTTCCCGGCATGAATGGCGGCGGAGAACTCGCCGATACCGTTGATATTCTGGCCGAAGCGCTGGCGCAGACCGCCGACGAGCGCGATCAGATCGAGTCCGATGCGCAGGCCGCCATTGCCTATGCCGAGACGATGGAGCTCGAACTGCGGCTCATGCAAGACCGCAACGACGAGATTTTCCGCCAGCTTGAAGAGGCCATGCTGGTTTCGGTCGAGCCACTCGACTCGATCTTCCGGCAGGTCGGCCTTGATCCCGAGCGCCTGATTGATCAGGTCCGGTCCGGTTATTCCGGCCTTGGCGGGCCTGACATGAGCATCCAGTTTTCGACCAAGGGCGGTGCGCCCGATGCCGATGCGCTGCGGGCCAATGATATCCTCGGTGCGATGGACCGGATCAACCTCTACCGGATCGCCGCCAACAAGGTGCCGCTGGCCATGCCGGTCAAATCGGCCTTCCGTTATACCTCTGGCTTCGGCACGCGCTGGGGCAAGATGCACGAGGGCACCGACCTGGCGGCGCCCATTGGCACGCCGATCTATGCGACGGCTGATGGGACGGTGATCTTTGCCGGTTGGTCATCTGGCTATGGCCGTTTGATCAAGATCCGCCACGATTTCGGTATCGAAACCCAATACGCGCACCTCAACAAGATCCGCGTCAATGTCGGACAAAGAGTCTCGCAAGGCGAGCGGATCGGTGATATAGGAAATTCCGGACAATCGACCGGGCCCCATCTTCACTATGAAGTCATCACAAGCGGCAAACCGGTCAATCCCATGACCTTCTTGAGAGCTGGAGCCAATGTTTTCTAAGAGCAAAATCAAAGAACCGGGCCCGAAGGCCTCTGAAACCGCAACTCAGGCGACCCCAGCCGCTCCGGTCAACGCGCCTGATTTCAAGGCCAGCGCCCCCAAGCCCAAGCCGGCGGCGTCGGTCTTGTCGTCCGACCTTCATGTGAAGGGCAACCTCAAGACCACCGGCGATATCCAGATCGAGGGTCAGGTCGATGGCGATATCCGCGCCCATCTTCTGACTGTCGGCGAAGGCGCGACCGTGCGTGGCGAGCTGATCGCCGATGACGTCGTCATCCACGGCCGGATCATCGGCCGCGTGCGCGGCCTCAAGGTTCGCCTGACGTCAACCGCCCGCGTCGAAGGCGACATCATCCACAAGACGATCGCCATCGAATCCGGCGCCCACTTCGAGGGCTCGGTTCAACGCCAGGACAACCCGCTCGACACCTCGGCCGGCAAGGGCAAACCTGCGGAGAAGGCTGAGGCCTGATCCGAAACGATCCCGGATTCGAAGGGCGCCCGGTTCTCCGCGGCGCCCTTTCTCGTCAGACGGGATCGTAAAGCGCCCGCCGGTAGAGATGCCATGTGGCATGGCCGAGGATGGGAAGAACGATCATCAGCCCAAGAAACCACGGCGCGAGCGCCAGGATCGACAGGATTGCGATGATCACTGCCCAGATCGTAAGCACCACGAAATTCTCCGAAACCGTCCTGATCGACAAGATCATCGCCGTCACAAAGTCGATCTCCTTTTCAAGCAGCAGCGGCAGGCTTACCACCGTCATCGCAAACAGCAGATAGGCCAATGCCGCGCCGACGACGATCTCGGCGGCCACCATCCTCAAACCCTCGGGCGTGAGGAACATCTCAAAGCTGGACGAGACATTGACCGCCGTCGAAAGCCCCATGAAGACGGCAAAGATCATATGGGCGAGGAAAGTCCAGAACAGCAGATAGATCACGATGATCGCCCCCATCCACGGGATCTGGCGGGCGCGTTCTTGCCAAACCACGGCCAGGACCGCCCCCCATTCCAGCGGCAGCCCCGCCTCGATCCGGCGGCTCACCTCGTAAAGACCAACGGCGGCGAAAGGCGCGACCAGCGGAAAACCAAGAGAAATCGTCAATGTCCAACTGACCGTTCCTGCGCCAAGCCAGACGAGAAGGAACCCTCCCACGACATAGACAGCCGAAAAGGCAAGCCCGTATTGCGGCGCCAGTAGGAAATCGACGAATCCCTCCTTCAGGCAAATCCAAAGCTCTCCAAGCGTGACGCGGCCAATCTCAGGCAGCGGTGATGCAGCGGGTGTCTCTTGGTCTGTCATGATCGTCCTCCCCGTAACCTATCGCAGCAAGCGGAAGGGCGCTCTGTCAAGTGACCTCTGGCCGCAGCTGTGCCCAAGGCGCCGCGTCGTGCCAGCCCTGCCCCATCTGCAAAAGCGCCACATCGCTGCCCCGTCTACCGACAAGCTGAAGCCCGATCGGCAGCCCCGTCGCGCCAAAACCCGCCGGAACCGCAAGGCATGGCAGGCCGATCAGTCCCGCAGGAACGACGACCTCCATCCAGCGGTGATAGGTGTCCATGGAGATGCCGGCGATCGTTTTGGGCCATGTCCACTCCACGGGGAAAGGCCAGACCTGCGCTGTGGGCAGCACAAGAACGTCGTAGCTGTCGAAAAGCTGCGCCGCCTTCTCGAACCAACGCGAGCGGATCACGCTTGCACGATGCACATCCATGGCCGAAAGCCTGAGGCCGCGTTCCGCCTCCCACTGGGCCTCTGGTTTCATGAGATCACGCGTCCGATCATCAAGATAGAGCGCCGCGAGGGAAGCCGCATTCGACCAGCTGCGCAGGGTGATCCAGCTATCCCAGATGAGCTCGAGTTGGAACGGCGGTGCGATCTTTTCGACGGTGCAGCCGAGATCGTTGAAGGTCTTGAAGGCCGCTTCGCAGGCCTCAAGGATGCCAGCCTCCATCGGCAGCGCGCCACCCCAATCCCCCAGCCAACCGATCCGGCGGCCTTCGAGATTGGCCTGCAGGTGCTCGATGTCCGGCAGATCGCGCCCATGCGGCTGTCGGGGGTCGTGCCCCGCTTGAACACTCAATGTCATCGCCACATCGGCGGGCGAGCGGCCCATCGGGCCTGCGGTTGAAAGTTGGTGGAGGAAAGCGTCGCCCTCGGGCTCGCTTGGAACAAGGCCCCAGCTTGGGCGGTAGCCATAGATATTGGCCCAGCCCGCCGGATTGCGGAGGCTCCCCATCATGTCCGACCCGTCGGCAATTGGCGTCATGCCTGTGGTCAGCGCCACCGCCGCCCCGCCCGACGATCCGCCCGCCGATCTCGACGGGTCCCAAGCGTTGCGCGTCGCGCCCCAGACGGGGTTGTAGGTATGCGAGCCAAGGCCGAACTCGGGCGTATTGGTCTTGCCGACAATGAGCGCCCCCGCCGCCCGCATCCGCGCCACCATGATATCGTCCTTGGGCGCAGGGCCAGCGTCTTTGTAGGCGGGCGAGCCCATGGTCGTGGGAAGGCCCTTGGCATCGGCCAGATCCTTGATCGCCAGCGGCAGCCCGTGCATCGGGCCTTTCACCGGCCCCCTGTCGGCGGCGCGGGCCATCTCCATCGCCGCCTCGCTGTCGATCATCGAGACGATGGCGTTGAGCTTGGGGTTCACCTCCGCGATCCGCACGAGCGTGGCCTCCATCAGCTCGGTCGCCGAAATCTCGCGCCGCGCGATCATCGCGGCCAGATCGACCGCGTCCCGGTTCAATAGGTCATTCATGCCTGCTCTCCCTCGCCCCCATTGGAAGGGCAAGGCAAGAGGCGCGTCAAGCGGTCGGAATCAGTCTTCTGCGTTGGCCTCGGCGCGGCTCTTGCCCGAGACCTGAAGCGCCAGCGTCGCGGCCATGAATCCGTCGAGATCGCCGTCGAGGACGCCTTGGGTATCGGAGGTCTCGAACCCTGTCCGGAGGTCTTTCACCATCTGGTAGGGTTGGAGCACATAAGAGCGGATCTGGTTGCCCCAGCCCGCTTCGCCCTTGGCCTCGTGGGCCTCGTTGATCGCCGCGTTCCGCTTGTCGAGCTCCATCTGATAGAGCCGCGATTTCAGCGCGTTCATGGCGATCTCGCGGTTCTGGTGCTGCGATTTCATCGAGCTTGTCGTGACGACGCCGGTCGGCAGGTGGGTGATCCGCACCGCCGAGTCGGTGGTATTGACGTGCTGGCCGCCGGCACCCGAAGAGCGATAAGTGTCGATGCGAATATCGGCGGGATTCACCTCGATCTCGATATTGTCGTCGACAACCGGATAGACCCAGACCGAACAGAACGAGGTATGCCGCCGCGCCGCCGAGTCATAGGGCGAGATACGCACCAGCCGGTGCACACCCGATTCCGACTTGAGCCAGCCATAGGCATTGGGCCCGCTGATCTTGTAGGCGGCGGATTTGATCCCCGCCTCTTCGCCCGCGCTTTCCGCTTGCAGCTCGACCTTGTAACCATGCTTTTCGGCCCAGCGGACATACATCCGCGCCAGCATCGACGCCCAGTCGCAGCTTTCGGTGCCGCCCGCGCCCGAATTGATCTCGAGGAAGGTATCGTTGCCGTCGGCCTCGCCATCGAGCAGCGCTTCAAGCTCTTTCTGCGCGGCTTTCTCCTTCAGCGCCTTGAGAGCCTCTTCGGCTTCCTTGACGACCTCGGCATCGTCCTCCATCTCACCCAGCTCGATCAACTCGATGTTGTCGTTCAGATCGCGTTTGATGGATTCGTAGTTGTCGATGGCGTCGACCAGCATCTGACGCTCGCGCATCATCTTCTGGGCGGCTTCCGGATCGTTCCAGAGGGTCGGATCTTCAACGCGCGCGTTGAATTCCTCAAGGCGGTATCTGGCCGTCTCCCAATTCATCCGTTGGGACAGAAGGTTCAGCGATTTCTCGATCGCGGTCACAAAATTTTGCGTCTCGGCGCGCATGATCTTTCCGTTCGTCTTCCCGGATCGGGTTCGGGGGTCATTACCCTGCCAGACCGGCACGGGCAAGCGGCGAGGCGCTAGTAAAGGCCGCCGGTCGAAAGCGTGCCGAAGGTTGCCTTGGGGCCAACCGTGGCTGTTCCGCCCGAGGACGTGATGACCTGCCGGACTTCGGCAGGGATCTCGTCCACAAGCGGCAGGTCGGCCGCCATGGCGAAACCGCCGTCGTAGGTGATGCCAAAGACAGGCTCTTCGCCAAGACGGAAGCATTCGTTGCTCACTTGCTCGCCCTGTGCCTCGATTGTCAGGCGTGCGCCGGTATAGCGATCGATCTTGATGAACTGGCATTCATCGGGGATCTTGAACGGTCCGCCGCCGAATTCCTTGACCGCCTCGGTCATGAACTCGTTGAAAACAGGTCCGCAGACGCCGCCGCCCGAAGCCGCCTTGCCAAGCCCCTTGGGGACATCGAAACCAATGTAGCAGCCAGCAACGATATTGGACGTGAAGCCGACAAACCAGACATCCTTGGCGTCATTCGTGGTGCCGGTCTTGCCGGCGGTTGGCACCGACAGGTTGACCGTGCGGCTCGCCGTGCCACGTTGGACCACGCCCTGCATCATCGAGGTCAGCTGATACGCCGTCACCGCGTTCATGATCCGCTGGCGGTTGGTCATGATCATCGGCCCCTGCTCGGGCGAGATCAGGCTCACCTGCCCGCAATCGACACAAGTGCGCTGATCATGGCGATAGACGGTGTGGCCATAGCGATCCTGCACGCGGTCAACGAGGGTCGGCTCGACCCGCTCGCCACCGTTGGCGAACATGGCATAGGCCGCCACGACGCGGAACAGCGTGGTCTCCTCCGAGCCAAGAGCATTGGCCAGGAAGGGATTCATATCATCATAGACGCCAAAGCGTTCGGCGTAATCGGCTACCGTTTCCATGCCGATCTCTTGCGCGAGACGGACAGTCATCAGGTTGCGCGACTGTTCAATCCCGGTCCGGAGCGGCGCAGGACCGTAATAGGTGTTTGAGGCGTTCTCGGGCCGCCACAGACCTTGCGGCGTATCGACCTCGATCGGCGCGTCAACAACGATGGTGGCCGGCGAATAACCGCTATCAAGCGCCGCGGCATATACGAGGGGCTTGAAGGCCGAGCCGGGCTGACGGCGGGCCTGCGTGGCGCGGTTGAAGACCGAGTCCTGATAGCTGAACCCGCCCTGCATGGCGATCACGCGGCCAGTATTGACGTCCATCGCCATGAAACCGCCCTGAATTTCGGGGATCTGCCGCAGGCTCCAATTGGCGAAGCTGCCGTCCTCATTGAGCGCACCGCGCACGTGGACCACATCGCCCGCTTTGAAATTGTCGAAGAAATTGCCCTTCATCCAGGCGATGTCTTTGCGGGGGACTTCCTGCGGCTCGGTCTCGCTGGCCTCGACGCCTTCGATGCCGACCACGAGCCGCTGCTCCTCGACCTTGAGGACGACCGCGGGATACCACTGCCCGTCGAGCGTCACATCGCGGGGCACGTTCACGCCCGCAAGCGCCTCGCGCCAGCTTGCTTCGTCGGCGAGGGCCTCGGCGGGGATGATTTCACCTGTGCCGCGCCAAATCTGCGCCTCGCGGTCATAGCTTTCGAGCGCACGTTGCAGCACATGGGCGGCGTTGATCTGTAGGCTCGGGTCGATAGTGGCGCGGATCGACAGGCCGCCCGAGAAGAATTCCTCTTCTCCAAAGTTGCGGCTCAGCTGGCGGCGGATTTCATCGGTGAAATAGTCGCGCGGCGGAAGGGCGGCGCGGAAGCTCTC
>JAURFB010000008.1 GCA_030827165.1 Marivivens sp. | reverse complement strand
GACAGGCGTTCGGAAAGTGATTCAAACATGCCTTGGTCTCCTTCTGACCCGTTGCACCATGATCCCAGATAGGTCGGGACCGCTCATATCACAAACGCACCGAAATGCGCTCAAACGAAAAACGCGCCCACTGGCCACGTTCCAAACGAATTGCGCGCCCACGGGCGCGACGCGCTGGTGGACGGCGATCCCCGCAATTGGGCGAGGACCGGAAGGCCGATGCTTCCGGATGTTGCGGGGCGTGTATGCGCGCGCGCCCACAGAGTCAAGCGCAGCCAATCCACATCGCCCTTGTGCCGCCGCCCAGACCGTGACTGGAATTGCAGCATGGAGACAACTGATGACTGATACCTTTTGGCAGGATCTGGCAAATATCCCCACGCTTTCGGAGGCTGAGGTTATCCCGCGCTCAGACGGTGGGCGTCTTTACCCGAGCCTCATCGCCGCCGAATTCGACGGATACCGCCCCTTGATGATCGACCTGACGCTTCCAGCCGGGGCCGGCCCGCATCCGCTGGTCATCTATATTCACGGTGGGGGCTGGGTGATCGGATCGCCCAAGATCACCAACGGGACATTGCTGCGGTTTCATCCCTTCGAGCGGATTGTCGGGGCGGGCTATGCTTTGGCGCGGATCAGCTATCGCCTTCTGAACGAGGCGAGGTTTCCGGCCCAGCTTGACGACGTGCGAGCCTGCATTGGCTATTTGCGTTCGACGTCAGACCAATTCGGCCTTGATCCCGAACGGTTCGCGCTGCTGGGCGAGAGCGCCGGAGGGTATCTGGCTCTGATGGCCGGACTTGCAGAAGCGCCTCGCGAAAGCGAGGTTGCCTGGCCGCCCGCCAAGGCAGTTCGGGCCGTGGTGAATTGGTATGGCGTGACCGATCTTTCGACCATTGCCTCTGGGGTCCATGAAAACGGGGGCTTGGCCAAACGGTTGTTTGGTGAGACGATAGACGCCTCTCGGATGCGGTCTGCCTCGCCCGTCGCTCATATCAGCGCCAAATCACCGGCGGTTTTGACACAGCATGGCACCGCCGACCGCGTCGTCCCGTTCTCGCAAGCCCAAGAGTTGCACGAGGCGATGACAGCGGCTGGAGCCCGGCACCAGCTCGACCCGATAGACGGGGCCGACCACTGTTTCTGGAACGCGCCCGATACGACCTTGATGGATCGGATTCTTCAGTTTCTCGGCGAAGAACTCTAGCAAGATTGGCCAAACCTCCGACGAGTTTCTTGCGTTGGCGAACAGAAAGGCTAGTTTCGGCGCTATATATGTGAGCCTCCGCACAGAAGGTCGCTTTGGAACACTGGGACGAGATCAGAACCGCCTTTCAGGTTGCCAAGTTGGGAACCGTCAGCGGCGCGGCCGATGTTCTGGGAGTGCATCACGCGACCGTCATCCGCCATATCGACGCGCTTGAAGCGCGGCTTGGGGCCAAGCTCTTTCAGCGCCACGCGCGCGGCTATACGCCGACCGAAGCCGGGCACGACCTCTTGCGCGTGGCGGGCGCGACCGACGACCAATTCCAGCAGCTTGCCGGGCGGATACGCGGGCAGGGCGAGGGGGTGATCGGCGATCTGGTGGTGACGTCTTTGCCGCTGGTAAGCCATGTGTTGACGCCGATCCTGGTCGGCTTTCAGCAGGAAAACCCCGGCTTGCATATCCGCTATCTGACCTCCGATCGCCTTTTCCGGCTTGAATATGGCGAGGCCCACGTTGCGCTTCGCGCGGGAAACACACCCCAAGAGCCGGACAACGTCGTTCAACTCTTCGGCCAGTTCCGCGCGGCGCTTGTGGCATCAGACGCCTATGTCGCGCAGCACGGGATGCCCAAGGACGAAGCCGATCTGGCCAATCATTGGTTCGTCGCCAACGACGCAACCGGAAGCCGCGCGCCCTGGAACGACTGGATCAAGGCGCTTGCCGGCCCCGACCGCATCATTTTCCGCACCAGCGACGACAAGGCCATGCGCAGCGCAATCCAGGAGGGCGCAGGTATCGGCTTTGTGGCCAACTGGGAGGCCGAGAACGAACCCAGCCTTCATCGCGTCTTGCCGTGCCGCGAGGCGTGGTCAGTCAGGCTTTGGCTGGTGACCCACGTCGATCTGCACCGGACCCCCAAGGTTCAGGGCTTCTTGCAGTATCTGAAGTCGCGCGCCCATGAGGTCACGCTTTGATCCTCCGTGCTTATCAGGGGCATGTCGCCATGTTCCTGTTTTCTGCGCTGGTTGCGGGGTCGTTCTCGCTGGGGGCTCTGGCGGCCGACCTGATCTCGCCCGCGGCGATCAATGCTGTCCGGTTCTGGATCGCTGCCGCCATCATCGCCGGAATCGCGATGGCGCGGGGAGGCATTCCCGCGTCGACCTTCCGCGCGCCGTGGCGGTATCTGATCCTTGGCGGGCTTTTCGCGATCTATTTCGTTCTGATGTTCGAGGGGCTGAAAACCGCCGCGCCGGTGAGCGCAGCGGCGGTTTTTACCCTTACCCCGATCCTGTCGGGCTTTTTCGGCTGGCTGCTCCTGCGGCAAATGATGACGCCGCGCATTGCGCTTGCCCTCGCGGTTGGCGGAGCGGGAGCGACCTGGGTGATTTTCCGGGGCGATCTCGCCGCGCTGCTGTCGCTCGATATTGGCAAGGGCGAGTTGATCTATTTCTGGGGCTGTGTCTCGCACGCGATCTATACGCCGATGGTGCGCAAGCTGAACCGGGGCGAGAGCGCCTTTCATTTCACTCTTGGGATGCTGGTTGCCGGCGGCCTGATCCTGACGATCTGGGCCTGGGGTGATATTCGCGCGACAGACTGGGCTCATCTGCCGGCGATTGTCTGGATCACGCTTCTTTATACGGCGATCTTCGCCAGCGCGGCGACCTTCGTTCTCTTGCAATTCGCCACCCTGCGCCTGCCCTCTTCCAAGGTCATGGCCTATACCTACCTCACTCCCAGTTGGGTCATCTTGTGGCAACTGGCGCTGGGCGACAGCGCGCCCTCGGCGATCGTCCTCATAGGCTTTGCCGTGACAATCGGGGCGCTGCTCTTACTCCTCAAGGAGTGAGGGCTGGGCAAGTTCGGCATCGAGAAACCGCTCGAAAGCGTCGAGGTCGAGCCCCTCCATCATGCCAAAGCCCTGCATCCAGACGCTGGCTTCGCGCAGGGCGTCGGGCTCCAGCTTGCACCATTTCACCCGCCCGCGCCGTTCCTGGCTGATCAGGCCCGCGTTGGTCAGAACCGTCAGATGCTTGGAAATCGCGGCGAGCGACATCGCAAAAGGCTCGGCGACGTCGGTCACGGCCATGTCGTCTTCCAAAAGCATGGCAAGGATGGCCCGGCGGGTCGGGTCGGCAAGGGCGGAAAAGACGGTGTCGAGCGATGCGGCCATGCGAAAGATCAACGTCTGGCCGGGACGAATGTCAACCAGTTGGTTGAATATACGATTTGGCAACGGTTTGGTGCAGGCGGCGCCGCTCCAGCCTTCTCCGACCGCCAGTCGCTGCCGGAAATACCATTTATATCAGCACCTTGCAGTCAATGTCGCGCCCCTATCCCCACGCTTGACTCAGTCCGCCCCCCGAAATAGCAAGGCGCAGGTTTCATGAGGGGGCTCAAGCCCGTGTCCGACCAGGATTCGAAGACCGATGCAGAGCGCCTCCAGGCGCTGAGTGCGCGGATCGCCAAATCCAAGAAGGCGGCGCCGGACGAGCACCACATGAAGAAAGACTATTCCCAGGCGCAATTGGCCTGGCGGATGGTCATCGAACTGGTGGCCGGTCTGGGGATCGGTTTTGTCATCGGGTTCGGCCTGGATACCCTCCTGGGGACCAAGCCGATCTTCCTGGTGATTTTCATCTTCTTCGGCTTTGCGGCCGGCATCAAGACGATGCTCCGCTCGGCCAAAGAGGTTCAGGCTAAACAGCTGGCCAAACTGGCCGGCGAAGACAAGGACAACTGACGTGGCGACCGAAACGCACGAAGAAAGCACCGGCCTGGTATTTCACCCGCTGGACCAGTTCATCGTCAAGCCGCTGTTTGGCGAGGGGCCGATCCATTGGTACACGATCACCAACGTGACCCTGTGGATGGCGATCGCTGTGGTGGCCGTTCTTGCGCTTTTCGTATTCGGCAGCCGTGGTCGCGCGATCGTCCCGACCCGCACTCAATCGTTTGGCGAAATGATCTACGGCTTCATCTACAAGATGGTTGAGGACGTGACCGGCAAGGACGGGCTCAAGTATTTCCCCTATATCCTGACGATCTTCATCTTTATCCTTTTCGCCAACTTCCTCGGCCTGATCCCGATGTCGTTCACCACGACTTCGCATATCGCCGTGACCGCGGTCCTTGGTTTTGGCGTGTTCATCATCGTGACGCTGATCGGCTTCATCAAGAACGGGGCGAGCTTTCTGTCGCTGTTCTGGATGAGCGATGCCCCGGCGCTTCTGCGCCCGATCATCGCGATCATCGAGGTGATCTCCTACTTCGTCCGCCCGGTCAGCCACTCGATCCGTCTTGCTGGCAACATCATGGCGGGCCACGCTGTCATCAAGGTTTTCGCAGGCTTTGCCGCAATCGCCCTGATCAGCCCTGTTTCAGTTCTGGCAATCACCGCGATCTACGGGCTTGAAGTGCTCGTGGCCGGTATCCAGGCCTATGTGTTCACCATCCTGACCTGTGTCTATCTCAAGGACGCGCTGCATCCGCACCACTAAGGGGTCAGGTCCTCAATCACCGCAATTCCATCGTAAGGAGAAAATCATGGAAGGCGATATCGCTCAACTCGGTCAATTCGTCGGCGCCGGTCTGGCTGCCATCGGCTCCGGCGCTGCCGCAATCGGTGTCGGCCACGTTGCCGGCAACTATCTGGCGGGCGCCCTGCGCAACCCGTCGGCCGCTGCTTCGCAGACCGCCACCCTCTTCATCGGCCTCGCTTTCGCCGAAGCGCTCGGGATCTTCTCGTTCCTCGTCGCACTTCTGCTGATGTTCGCCGTCTAAGACTAAAGACGTGTCCTTACGGTCGGGGCGCGCGGGGGACAGTTCCCGCGCCCCCGATGACACTTTCAGGTCCGACGGAGAGACGAGATGGCAGGCGAAACGACAACGGTCGAACATGCAGCTGATGCTGCCGCGCACGGGGCCGAAGCCTCGGGTGCCGGTATGCCGCAGCTTGATTTCTCGACCTTCCCCAACCAGATTTTCTGGCTTCTGGTCACGCTTGTCGTGATCTACTTCGTGCTGTCGCGCATCGCGATCCCGCGCATTGGCGCGGTCCTCGCGGAACGTGCGGGCACGATCACCAACGACATTGCTGCAGCCGAAGAGCTCAAGCAAAAGGCCGAGGCCGCCGAAGCCGCCTATGACAAGGCGCTTGTCGATGCCCGTACCGAGGCCTCGCGTATCGTCGCCGAGGCCAAGGCCGAGATTCAGGCCGAGCTTGATATCGAGTTGCAAAAGGCCGATGCGGCGATTTCCGCCAAAACCGCCGAAAGCGAAAAGGCGATTGGCGAAATTCGCGCCGGCGCAGTGAAGAGCGTAACCGCAGTGGCCAAGGATGCCGCCAAGGAAATCGTCTCGGCGCTGGGTGGCAAGGCTGATGCCAAAGCTGTCACCGCGGCTGTGACCGCCCGGATGAAAGGGTAATCAGATGAAAAAGCTCGCAACCACCGCGCTTCTTTCGCTGGCCGCCTCGCCCGCTTTCGCGGCGTCTGGCCCGTTCATATCGCTCAAGAACACCAACTTTATCGTTCTTCTGGCCTTTATCGTCTTCATCGGTGTCCTGTTCTACTTCAAGGTTCCGGCGATGATTGCCGGCCTTCTCGACAAGCGGGCCGATACGATCCGCGCCGAGCTTGAGGAAGCCAAGGCGCTGCGTGAAGAAGCCCAGACGCTGCTCGCCTCGTATGAGCGCAAGCAGCGGGAAGTTCAGGCTCAGGCCGAGCGGATCGTCGAGTCTGCCCGTGACGAGGCCGTAAAGGCCGCCGAGCAGGCAAAGGCCGATATCAAGGCCTCTGTGGTGCGCCGTCTGGCCGCCGCCGAGGATCAGATCGCCAGCGCCGAAGCCGCCGCGATCCGCGAAATCCGCGACCGCGCTGTCAGCGTGGCCGTGGGCGCCGCCCGCGATCTCCTCGCTGCGCAGATGACCGCGACCGACGCGAACAAGCTGATCGACGACTCGATCGCGACCGTCGAGGCCCGCCTCAACTAGGGGCTGGTGAGGAATCGGAACGGCCCGGCGCTTTGGCGACCGGGCCTTTTTCCATTTGGGCCTAGCGGTTCATTTCGTGTTCGAAACGCTTGCGGGCGATGGCTTCGTTGCGATCGGCCTTTTGCTGCTCGAGAAGCGAGCGCTCGACGAAATTGAGATGGGCCACGACCGCATCGCGGGCGCCTTCGGGATCGCGCGCTTGAAGGGCATCGTTGATAACCCGGTGCTGGTCCAGCAATGTCTGCCGCGTGGTGCGCTGTTTGAACATGATCTGGCGGTTGTAGAAAACACCCTCCCGCAAGAGCTGATACATCGAGCGCATCATATGAAGCATGATCACGTTGTGGCTCGCCTCGATGATCGCAAGGTGGAAATCGGCGTCGAGCGCGGCTTCGTCTGCCGGATTGCGCTTGCCGTGCGCCGCTTCCATCTTGCGGAAAATGGTGTCGATCACCTTGAGGTCTGTATCTGATCCCAGCCGTGCGGCGCGCTCTGCGGCAAGCCCTTCCATGTCGCGCCGGAAGGAGATGTAGTCAAAAAGGGCCTCCGGGTGGCCGGCAAATAGCTTTACCAATACTTCCGAAAACGCCGAGCCCAGAACATCGGCCACGAAAACACCGGCGCCCGCCTTGCTGACCAACAGGCCGCGATCCTGAAGATCAGCCAGCGCTTCGCGCAAAGAAGGGCGGGAAACCCCAAATTTATCGCTGAGTTCACGCTCTGAGGGCAGCCTTTCGCCGGGCCGCAGGATCCCGCGCAGGATCAGCGCCTCGATCTGACGAACGACGCTGTGCGAGAGTTTTTCGGGCTGGATCTTCTCAAAGGGCATGACGGCTCCTACCGATTGGTCAAAACATAGGACCAGAACCGCCATGGCTCAACAAGAAAGGGCCGCGCTGATGGCGGCCCTTTCCGGCAACACTGATTGCCCTGTCAGCCGTTCGGCGTGATGATGATCTCGACCCGACGATTCATGCGGCGGCCTTCGGCTGTGAGGTTGGTGGCGATAGGTTGATCCTCGCCGCGGCCGAAAGAAACAACCCGGTAGGGCGAAACGCCGCCATCCATCAGGACCGAGGCCACGGCACGCGCGCGGCGTTCGCTCAGGTCCTGGTTATAGGCCGCGGTGCCGACGTTATCGGTATGGCCGACAACATTGACGGTCGAACCGGGATAGCGGTTGAGGTTGGCGGCCAGAGCATAAAGATCGCTCCGCAGCGAGCCGGTCAGCGAGGCCGAGTCGGTCGCAAAGAGGATGTCTTGCGGCATGGTCACGATCAGCTGGTTGCCGGTGTTGACGATGCCAACCTGGCTGCCCATCTGGGCGCGAAGTTCGGCCTCTTGCTTGTCAAGCTGGTTGCCGGCGATGGCGCCGATGGTGCCGCCGATGATCGCGCCCTTGATAGCGCCGTCCTTGCCGCCGCTCGAGTTGCCGATGATCGCGCCCATGCCGGCGCCGATCAGGGCGGCTTGCTGGGCGTTGCGGTTGGGGTTGCTGGGGTCGGTCATGGTGCAGGCCGTTGCGGCAAGAAGCGCCGAGAGGGCAAGGGCAGCAGATGTTTTTCCGTAGGTCATGGGTCAATCCTTGCGTCCTAGGCCACAGGCAGGGAGCACCCGTGTCTTTGCCTGCAAGATGCGCCACCCGCCGGTGCTATCCAATATCAGGAAGACCGGTTCGGCTTGTTCTCGCCTATCAAGCCTCGAGGCGGGCGCTTTCGTATGCCAGGATCGCCCGCTTGACAGGCAGGCCCCAGTGATAACCTCCAAGCCCGCCCGATTTTCGCAGCGCACGGTGGCAAGGGATCAACAGGCTGATCGGATTGCGGCCCACTGCCGTGCCGACGGCGCGGACCGCCTTGGGATGGCCGATGGCGTCCGCGATGTCGGAATAGGTTGTGACATGGCCCGAAGGGATCGCAAGAAGCGCCTCCCAAACCTTGATCTGAAACGGGGCGCCAATAAGGAAGAGCGGGGCGCTTGCAGGCTCAGCTCCGAAGGCAGCCTCGACCCATGGCCGAAGGCGCTCGGCATCCTCGACATAGCGTGCCTTGGGCCAGCGGCTGGTCAGATCGCTCATCGCATGGGCCTCGCCAGTTTCGGCAGAAAAGCCGATACCGCAGATGCCCTTGCCCGTGCCCATGACGAGGGCAGGGCCAAAAGGGCTATCGAACCAGCCCCAGAAGATCGTGAGGCCCTCGCCGCCTTTGGCATAATCGCCGGGGCTCATGGCCTCCCAGCGCAGAAACAGATCGTGCAGCCGACCGCTGCCACTCAGGCCCACAGCGTCAGCTGTCTCGAGGGTGGTGTGCCGCTCCCGCAAGAGCTCTTTGGCCTGATCCAGCGTCAGGTATTGATGATACCGTTTGGGCGAGACACCGACCCATTGGGAAAAGACCCGCTGGAAATGCGCTGGGCTGAGGTTCATTTCGGCCGCCAGCGCCTCGAGCGAGAGGGCGACACCGGGTTGGGCGTCGATCAGGTCGATCGCCCGGCGCATGATCTGAAAGTGATAGCTGCGGTTCTGTTCCATGCGCCGAGGATAGAGCGCTCGCAAAGCCACCGCGACCCGATTCCTGCGCCAAAGAGGCGCTTGCCTGAGCCTTGTCGGGCGGGCATACCCGTGAGCATGGCCAAGCAGCTTTCCTATCACCGGATGCGCAAGATTTTCGAGCGTTTCCATGCCTCCGAGCCCGAGCCCAGGGGCGAGCTTGAGCACGTCAACGCCTTTACCCTTCTCGTCGCCGTTGCCCTTTCCGCGCAGGCGACCGATGCGGGCGTGAACAAGGCCACGCGCAAGCTGTTTCAGATCGCCGATACGCCGCAGAAGATGCTCGACCTTGGCGAAGAGGGGCTGACCGAGCATATCAAGACCATCGGACTTTTCCGCCAGAAGGCGAAAAACGTGATGAAGCTGAGTCGCATCTTGGTCGACGACTATGACGGCGCGGTGCCCAATTCTCGAGCGGCTCTGCAATCGCTTCCTGGCGTGGGGCGCAAGACGGCCAACGTCGTTCTGAATATGTGGTGGCATTTTCCCGCGCAGGCGGTCGATACCCACATCTTCCGTGTCGGCAACCGCACCGGCATTGCCGTGGGCAAGGATGTTGTCGCGGTCGAGCGGGCCATCGAAGACAACGTGCCGGCCGAATTCCAACAGCACGCGCACCACTGGCTCATCCTGCACGGGCGCTATATCTGTGTCGCCCGAAAGCCCAAATGCGCGGCCTGCCATATCCGCGATCTCTGCGACTACGAGGACAAGACCCAATGAAGAAGTTTCAGATTGTCGGGATCGGCAACGCGATGGTTGATGTGCTGACGCGCGCGGACGAGGCCTTTCTCGCGGAGGCGGGGATCGAAAAGGGTATCATGCAGCTGATCGACATGGATCGCGCTGTCTCGCTCTATTCAAAGATCGGCCCCACGAAAGAGATCAGCGGCGGTTCGGCGGCCAACACCATTGCCGGCATTGCCCATCTGGGCGGCCGCACCGCCTATGTCGGCAAGGTCAAGGACGACCAGCTTGGCGCGATCTTCGCCCACGATCTGCGGGCGCAGGGCGCCGTCTATGAGACCGCGCTGGCGCCCAGATCGGCCGAACAGGAAACCGGCCGCTGCATCGTCGTCGTGACCCCCGATGGCGAGCGGTCGATGAACACCTATCTTGGCGTGACCGAGTTTCTTGAACCGTCCGACATTGATCCCGCGATGATGGCCGATGCCGACTGGATCTATCTTGAAGGCTATCGTTTTGACGGCCCCGACAGCCACGCCGCCTTCGCCAAGGCGATCAACGCCTGCAAGGGCCACGGCGGGCGCGTGTCGCTGACGCTTTCCGATCCTTTCTGCGTCGAGCGGCACCGCGACGCCTTTCGCATGATGATCCGCGAGGATGTCGATCTTCTGTTCTGCAACCGCGCCGAGATCCTGTCGATGTATCGCACCGACGATTTCGAGGCGGCGCTGGCGGCTGCGGCTCTCGAGGTCGAGATTGTCGCCTGCACCGACAGCGAGAACGGCGCGCATGTCCTGTCGGGTGGCAAGCGCTGGGATGTGCCGGCGATCCCGACAGATATCGTCGATGCGACCGGCGCGGGCGATCTTTTCGCGGGCGCCTTCCTTTGGGGGCTGACCAACGAGCACGACCTTGAGACCTGTGGCCGCATGGGCTGCGTTGCGGCGTCCGAGGTCATCAGCCACATCGGCGCGCGCCCCGAGGCCGACCTCAAGGCGCTATTCGCCAAGCACGGATTGCTTTAGCTCGCGTCGTCCAGCATCAGGCCAAGCTGACGCCCGCCGAGGATGTGCAGGTGATAATGCGGCACGTCTTGCCGCCCGTGCGTGCGTGTGTTGGAAATGGCGCGGAACCCGGCATCGACGCCGGTGATCTTGCACACCTCGGCCACGGCCTGCATGAAGCCGAAGTGTTCTTCGGCGCTCGCATCGCGGGCAAAGTGATCGAGGCTGACATAGGCCCCCTTGGGGATCACCAGCACATGGATCGGCGCCTGCGGGGCGATGTCGTTAAACGCAAGCGCGTGCGCGTTCTCGAAGACAGTCTTGTTGGGAATTTCCCCACGCAAGATGCGGGCAAAGATGTTTTGCGGGTCGTAGGTAAAGTCCATCTGGATCCTCAGTCGTCAAAAAGATGGTCGGTCTGCGCGATCCTGCGGGCCACGTCGGCCGGGACTGACAGGAAAGCCTGAAGGGCGGCGGCGTTGTCCTCAAGCGACGCGATTTGGCGCAGGCGGCTGTGGCTGGCAAAATCGGCGTCGCGGAGGCGTTCGGATTCGAAGACAACATCATACCGGATCGTAGGCAAGAGCCGGGCGAGCGTGTCGGGCGTTGTCTCGTCTCCGGCAAGGCCGACACGGCGGGCATGGCCGCTGAGATAGTCGTCGGTAAACTCGCATTCGACCTCGAGAAGGCGGGTCTTGGAACGGTCCGAGAAGAAATCCTGAATGAGGTCGATCGAAGAGGTGTCGAGGCAGATCACAAGCTGATCGGTCGCGTGATAGTCGAACAGCATCCGCATCAATGCGCGGCGATGGCGCGTGCGCTTGCCAAGCGAGGTCTGAATGCCGCCCAGATCGGGTAGAGGCGTGGACTCCTCGTTGAACAGATAGGCAATCCCCTGAATGCCCGAGACCTGCCGGATCGCGTCCAGAAGCCGCTTGCCAACGTGCCATTTCTTCGAGGCGATAATCAAAAGCTCGCGGTCGCGCCCGAGGCTTCCCTCGGATTCCCAGAACCGCGCAGCAAACCGCCGGCCAATCCGCCCCCGCCCGGTGAGAAACTTGTAAAGGCTGCGTCCTTCGTCAGAGATGCGGAAATCCGTCCGGCCCGACGCATAGAGCCGCCCGAGCCGTTTCTTGAGTTCTTTGGCCTCGGGGCTGATCTTGCGGGCGAAAAGCGAATCCTGACCGAGCAGAAGATCATAGTGATCGTTGCAGAAAACGACCGGCATTCCATAATCTGTGAACATCAGGAAAGTCAGCGTTCTGGCGCGTATCTCGGCGTCGGGGACAAGGTGACGGACGAGCGTCTGAAAGAAGGTCTCGTCGGGAATCCATGTGGTTCGAAAAAACCGCATCACATCGTTTCGTTTTCGGGTGAACTCGAAAACCCGCTCGACTGTCTGGCGCCGCAGGCACCACCACTGGCTGCCGATCTGAACCTCGATGTCTTTCGGGATCGCCCGTCTCAGGCCAAGCCATCGTTGGATCCAGAATGACCAGTAGAAAAGCTGCTTGTGCTTTCTTTCGTTGAACCAGTGACGATAAATCAGCCGGTCTTCCTTCATGCCGGTCTTGATCCAGTCGCTGGCGAAGAAATCAAAGCTCTCGATATAGTCAACATCTTCGGAATCGAGAAAGGCATGGGCATATTCGGCCGACTTGATCGCCATGCAATCGCCCGACAGCATATAAAGATGGGACGCCCTCGGAAACGCCTCGAGCGCGATCTCAACTGCGTTGAGCGTCGCCTGCACGAGGCTCCATTCCCCCCAGCCGCATTTCACGCGCTTCTTGGCAAAAACGACATTGGGATTATTGGCCAGGCCGCGTTCAATCTTCTCGAAATCACTCGCGCTCGAGTTGGCGTCGAAGTGGATCGAAATGTAATCGCCCACGGCCGTGAGCATTTCGGCCTGCTGGATAACCGCTTCGGGATCCTTATGGCAGAGGAGGATGAAGGCGATCTTTGCCATTTCCGAAACAATTACCTGATCGAGGGCCTGTCAGTTTCTTCTTGATAGACTGAACAAACGTTGAATAAACACCCTTAGTTTGTTCTGTTGGGTTAAAGATCATAAGGAAAGTGCCGCGGCAACAGGCTGATCGGCAACGGAGTTTGAGGTAGATGGGATTTCCAGGTACCTGGATTACCGAAAGCGAAAGCATGGTCTATCGGGTTGTTCCAAAGTGTGCGTGTTCAACGATCGGCCAGATCATGTTCTATTCGGATCATGGCCGCTTCTTCGACGGCGATATTCACGACTCGACCGAGGGACTACACAAATGGTCCCAAGAGGCGAGCCAGCCGCTGATCGAGGCCAACGTCAAAGGCCACAAGTCGCAAACCTTCACCTGTGTGCGCAATTCCTTACACGCGGATCCTTTCGTCGTTCTTCGACAAGATCTGCGGCATCCAGCGCAACGGCAAACGCTATCGCGGCAACCTTGTGCCACTGCTCATCCAGAAATACGGGATCGAGGTCGGAAGCCCCGAGGACGGGTTCGAGTTTGACCAGATCAAGAGCTTCCGCCGCTTTCTTCTCTTCGCCCGCGACACGATCCGCTGGCGGCGTCCGATGGAGCCCGATATCCACTGGTCGGCTATGTCGGGGCATATTTCAACTTTTATCGTCAACGGCGGCAGCTACGATCAGATCTTCTGGACCGAGGATTTCAATCCCGGAATGCAGAAGGTGCTCGATGCGGTCGAGACGCCGCACAAGGTCGATCTGAAAAAGATCCCGCGCTTCAACGAAAGCGAGGGGCACGGGCCGAAACGGGCGCATCCGGTCGAAGACTATTTCGACGATCTGTCGATGCACTTGATGTTCGAGATCTACAAGAAAGACTTTCAGCTGTTCCGCTACGATTTCGAGAACCCGGCCAACAAGATGCCGACGGGCGAGATTGATCTCGAGGAAATCCACGCCAAGTTGGGCGACTAGCCTGTCGCGTGTGCTCCGGCGGTAAGCGAGAGGAACACGTCCTCCAGGTTTGCCTCTTCGGTTTTCACGTCACGAATGGCGATCCCTGCCTTGCGGACGGCCGCTAGAACGGCTTCCGCCGGAACCTGCGTTGTCCGATAGGTGAAGATCAGGGCGCCATCGTCGCGCCGATGCCCTTCAACGCCTTGGGGCAGATCGGGCAAGAGGGCCGGCGCTTCGGGCACAATCACCATGGTCTTGGCGTCGATCCGTCCAAGCAGGTTGGCTGTCGTGTCGCGGGTAACGAGCGCACCATGATTGATGATGGCGATCTCGTCGCACATCGCCTCGGCCTCTTCGAGATAGTGAGTGGTGAGGATGATCGTCATGCCCTGTTCGTTGAGCTTGCGGACATTGGCCCAGAGCATGTTGCGCAGCTCGATATCGACGCCCGCAGTCGGCTCGTCGAGAACGAGGATCTGCGGCGTGTGCACCAGCGCCTTGCCGAGAAGAAGCCGCCGCCGCATCCCGCCCGAAAGTGTGCGGGCATAGGCGCCTGCCTTGTCCGTCAGGCCAATGAGGTCAAGAATATCGTCGGTCTTTCGCTGGGCGGGCGGCACGCCATAAAGGCCCGCCTGCACCTCAAGGCTCTGGCGGGGCGTGAAAAACGGATCAAGGTTAGGCTCTTGCGGCATGACGCCGATCGAGGCGCGCGACTGGCGCGGGTTCACGTCCTGATCGAAGCCCCAGATGCGGACCTGCCCGGAGGTCTTGTTCACAAGGCCGGCGAGAATGTTGATGATCGTCGATTTGCCCGCCCCGTTCGGCCCCAGAAGGCCAAAGATCATGCCACGCGGGATCGCAAGGTCTATGCCCTTCAGGGCCTCTTTGGGCCCGTTCTTGGCCGAGCCGCGATAGGTCTTGCGAAGGCCGCAGATTTCGATGGCGTTCTCGGTCATTGAAAGGCTTTCCAGTCTTGCCGGTGCGGGTGGTTGTTATACACTAGCCTGATCTATGTGGGCCAGCGCCCGGCGGCAACAGACGAAGGCAATGCAATGACCATTCCCGCCCCCGAAACCAAGGTCGTCGAAACCTGGCGTGTGGCCTGTGACGGCGGCGAAGGGGCCCTTGGCCATCCGCGCGTCTGGCTGACCATTCCGCACGACAGGGGCTGGGTCGAATGCCCCTATTGCGATTGCCGCTACGTTCACGGAACGCCTGTCGTTTCAGAAGGCGGCGCGGCCTGAAGAGGCGGGCCGACGACCTGCATACCATGCAGCTCGAATAGTTTTGCGAATTCTTGTGGGCTCATGTCGCCCCCGGTGCTTCCTGCCGCGAAGAAATCTTCCATTGTTCCGGCGGGAAGGAAGGTCACCATCAGGCGACCGGTCTGCGTGCTGTTGCGAAAGCTGTGCGGAACGCCCTTGGGCGCAAGAATGGAATCGCCGGGTGCCAGATGAAAGAGGCTTTCGCCAATCCGAATATCGAATTGGCCCTCAGTCACTAGAAACCATTCGTCCTGATCGTGATGGAGATGAAGGGGCGGGCCACCAGGGGTATGTCGGATTGTATCGAATACAGTCGCCCTGCCGTCTGTATCGGCGGACGAGACCTTGAGATGAAATTCTCCGTTGAGAAAGGCAAATGGGTTTGCGTCGCGGTCCTGGTTGTTGGGAACCAACGTGGCAATGGGGGCGGCTCGGGACATCTTGAAAGCCTCAAGCAGGGGATCTGCTGTCTCACGATAGCACGGTATTCGCTGCATTGTGTCTGGAATTGGCGCGGCCTCGGGGCTGGAAGCAACGAGGCAAAGGTGGCATGAGTGTCAGACGCAAGTATAAGGGGAGCGCGCGATGACCTTTGGCAAGGGCTGCCACCTGCACCTGATCGACGGCTCGGCATTCATCTTCCGCGCCTATCATGCCTTGCCGCCGCTCACGCGCAAATCCGATGGCCTTCCCGTCGGGGCGGTTTCGGGCTTTGTGACCATGCTCCAGCGCTATGTCGAGAATAACTCGGGGAGCGACGCGGCAACCCATGTGGCGGTGATCTTTGACTATTCGGGGCGCTCGTTCCGCAACGATCTCTATGATAAATACAAGGCCAACCGCCCTCCCGCGCCCGAAGACCTGATCCCTCAATTCCCGCTGACCCGCCGTGCGACCGAGTCTTTCAACATCGCCTGCAAGGAAATCGAAGGCTATGAGGCCGACGACATCATCGCCACGCTGGCCAATCAGGCGCGCGATGCGGGCGGGCGAGTGACGATCATCAGCTCCGACAAGGACCTGATGCAGCTTGTGGGCGACGGGGTCGAGATGTTCGACCCGATGAAGAACAAACGGATCGACCGCGACGGCGTTTTCGAGAAGTTCGGCGTCGGGCCCGAGCGGGTGATCGATGTTCAGGCGCTGGCCGGCGATAGCGTCGATAACGTGCCGGGCGCGCCGGGCATCGGCATCAAGACGGCGGCTTTGCTGATCAACGAATTTGGCGATCTCGAAAGCCTTCTCGACCGCGCCGGGGAAATCCCCCAGCCCAAGCGGCGGGAGAGCCTGATCGTCAACCGTGAGCAGATCGAGCTTTCCAAACGGCTGGTTTCGCTCGATTGCGAAACGCCGCTTGATTTCACGCTCGACGATCTGGAAGTGCGCGATCCCGAGCCTGATGCGCTATTCGGGTTCCTCGCCGAGATGGAATTCCGCACCATCCTCAAACGCTTGGCCGACAAGCTTGGCGTCGAGCCTCCGGCGGTGATCGATACCACGCCGCAGGGCGCCGATCCGATTTCCGAGCCCGAGGCGCCGAAGGCTCTGCCCTTCGAACCCGATACCTATGAATGTGTGTCCGACACTGCCGCGCTTCAGGTCTGGATCGACCGTATCCATCGGCGCGGCTATGTCGCCGTCGATACCGAAACCACGAGCCTTGACGAAATGCGGGCCGAATTGGTCGGCATCTCGCTTTGCGTCGAGCCGGGGCAAGCCTGCTATATTCCGATGACGCACAAGGCCTCGGCCTCGGATGATCTTTTCGGCTCGGACGCGTTGGCGGAAGGGCAATTGGGGCTCAATGCCTGTCTCGATCTTCTGAAGCCGCTGCTCGAGGACGAGGCGATCCTCAAGATCGGGCAGAACATCAAATACGACGCCAAGATTTTTGCCCGCCTTGGCATTGTCGTCGCCCCGATCGACGACACGATGCTCATGTCCTACGCGATGAACGCGGGGCTGCATAATCACGGCATGGACCTTTTGAGCGAACAGTACCTCGGCCATATCCCGATCGAGATCAAATCGCTTCTGGGAACCGGGAAATCGGCGATCACCTTTGATCGCGTGCCGGTGGTCGATGCTGTGCGCTATGCAGCCGAAGATGCTGATGTGACCTTGCGCCTGTGGGAAACCTTCAAGCCGCAGCTGCATCGCAAGCGCGTGGCGACGGTTTACGAGACGCTGGAGCGGCCGCTCGTGCCGGTGCTGGCGCGGATGGAGATGGCGGGGATCAGGGTTGATCGCGATACGCTGAGCCGGATGTCCAACGCTTTCGCCCAATCGATGGCGGGGCTTGAGGACGAGATCCAGAAGCTGGCAGGCCGGCCGTTCAACGTGGGCAGCCCCAAGCAGCTTGGCGAGATCTTGTTCGACGAGATGAGCCTGCCCGGCGGCGTCAAGGGCAAGACCGGCGCCTATGGGACCGGCGCTGATGTGCTTGAGGATCTGGCGACCGAGCACGCGCTGCCCGGCAAGGTGCTCGACTGGCGGCAACTGGCAAAGCTGAAATCGACCTACACCGACGCCTTGCAGGATCACATCAACCCCGAAACGGGGCGGGTTCATACCTCCTATTCCATCGCCGGGGCCAACACTGGTCGCCTCGCCTCGACGGATCCCAACCTTCAGAACATTCCGGTGAGGACCGAAGAGGGCCGCCGCATCCGCGAGGCTTTTGTCGCAGAAAAGGGCAAGGTTCTGGTCAGCCTCGATTACAGCCAGATCGAGTTGCGCATCCTCGCCCATGTGGCCGAGATCGACGCGCTGAAGACGGCATTCCGTGACGGGCACGACATTCACGCGATGACGGCATCCGAGATGTTCGATGTGCCGCTCGACCAGATGACGCCCGATATCCGCCGTCAGGCCAAGGCGATAAATTTCGGCGTGATCTACGGGATTTCCGGCTTTGGCCTTGCCCGCAACCTGCGCATTCCGCGCGATCAGGCCCAGGGCTTTATCGACCGCTATTTTGAACGCTTCCCCGGCATTCGCGCCTACATGGACGCCACCGTGGCTTTTGCCAAGGAGCACGGTTTTGTGCAGACCCTGTTTGGCCGGAAGATCCACACGCCAGAGATCAATGCCAAAGGCCCAGGCGCGGGCTTCGCCCGCCGCGCCGCGATCAACGCGCCAATTCAGGGGACAGCGGCGGATGTGATCCGGCGGGCGATGATCCGCATGGACGCGGCCATCGCGCATTTGCCAGCGAGGATGCTGTTGCAGGTGCATGACGAGCTGTTGTTCGAGGTCGAAGAGGCCGCAGCCGACGACCTGATCGGCGTCGCGCGCGAGATCATGGAAGGCGCCGCCGCGCCAGCGGTGAAGATGGATGTGGCGCTGTCGGTCGACGCCGGGCGCGGCGCCAACTGGGCCGAGGCACATTAGGAAGGGGAGGGGCGCTGCCCCTCTGCCCTGCGGGCATTCACCCCGGAGTATTTCTCGCCAAAAGAAGCCTTACGACAGGAACGGCTCGGCGGTCATCGTAGCGGGGATCGGCACGCCCATGCGCCTCAGGATCGTCGGCGCGAGCTGAAGCTGGTCGAGCAGGGTGTCGGGCGCGGGGCCAATGGCGGGGCCGAAATAGTAGAGCGCGAAATCCTGCTGGTCGCTGCCCGTGCCGCCGTGGTGGCCGCGGATCGACTGGCCGTGGTCGGCGGTGACGATCACCTCGTAGCCGGCGTCGCGCCAGCGCTTGAGGAAGGGCTGGAGCATCACGTCGACCGCCTCGCAGGCATTGTCCATCGGTGTGTTGTCGTGGCCGAAGCGGTGGCCCATGCTGTCGAGGGTGCAGGTGTGAAGCATCCCGTAGTCGATCCCCTTCTTCTCGCAGAGCATGGTGAGGGTGGCGAAAAGATCGACGTCGGAGGGGGTCATCTGGTTGGTGTGGCCATAGCCGGTCATCGTGTGAAAGCGGCCGTGGCTGATCGGGCCCTGGCCCGGCTCGTCGTATTCGATGTCGTTGACGAAATCGAAGGGGTGGCGATTGAAGAATTCGGACCAGAAGCTGTGCGCGACCGCTCCGGTCAGGCCGCCCGCGCCTGTCACCTCGGAAAACACATCCGGCACATCGAGGCGGCGCACGAATTCATTGCCATAAACATGGTGGATCTGCGGCGAGATGCCGGTATGGATCGAGGCATAGCAGGTGGCCGAGATCGAGGGCAGCACCGAGCGCATCCGCCAGACCTGCGCCTCGCTGGCCTGAACCCAGCCTTCCAGGTTCCCGAAAAGGCGACGCCAGTTATCGTAGGGGACCCCATCAAGAATGATGAGCAGAAGCTTGTTCATTTGGGAATGCCTGTGTCTTGGAACGGCCGGATCAGTTTCCGGCGCTCTCCATCTTGCGGGTTTCGATGACATGTTCAAGCCAGCCAAGCCGCATTTCCGGCACGGAGGATAGAAGCAGGTCGGTGTAGTCGTCGAAGGGCGGGGTCAGGACGCGGGTCTTGGTGCCGTAGCGGACGACCTTGCCCTGGTACATCACGGCGATGCTGTCGGCGATGGCTTTGACGGTGGCCAGATCGTGGGTGATGAAGAGATAGGCCACGCCTTCTTGTGCCTGCAGCTCCAGAAGCAGCTTGAGGATGCCGTCTGCCACCAGTGGATCGAGCGCCGACGTCACTTCGTCGCAGATGATCAGCCTGGGCTTGGCGGCAAGTGCCCGTGCGATGCAGACGCGCTGTTTCTGGCCGCCCGAAAGCTCGGCGGGATAGCGGTCGATATAGCCGGTGCCCATCTCGATCTGATCGAGCAATTCCTGAACGCGCTTGCGCTTTTCCTCGCCGCGCATCCCGAAATAGAACTCGAGCGGGCGGCCGATGATTGTCCCGACCGTCTGGCGCGGGTTCATGGCCACGTCGGCCATCTGATAGATCATCTGCAATTCGCGCAGATCGTCTCTGCTGCGGCTCTTGAGATCGGGCGACAGGGTCCGGTCTGCAAAGGTGATCCGGCCAGCAGATGGCGGCAGAAGCCCGGTGATCGCGCGGGCGAGGGTTGATTTGCCCGAGCCGCTTTCGCCGACGATGGCAAGGGTCTGGCCGGGGGCGACATCGACGGTCACATTCGAGAGCACGTCGAAATTCGTGCCTTTGTAGCGCGCGGTCACGTTGTCGACGCGAAGCACCGGCTCTGCCGGTTCCTTCTCGTTGTGGTCGATCGAGCGAACAGAAACGAGCGCGCGGGTATAGTCTTCGTGCGGATCTTCGATGATCTGCTTGACGGGGCCATACTCGACCTTTTTGCCATTTCGCAAGACAAGGATGTGATCCGAGACCTGCGCCACCACGGCAAGATCGTGGGTGATATAGAGCGCTGCAACGCCGGTATCGCGGATCGCCTCCTTGATCGCGGCCAGAACGTCGATCTGGGTGGTCACGTCAAGCGCGGTGGTCGGCTCGTCAAAGATCACGAGGCTCGGCTCGGGGCAAAGGGCCATCGCCGTCATCACCCGCTGAAGCTGGCCGCCCGAGACCTGGTGGGGATAGCGGCTGCCGATGGTTTCCGGGTTTGGAAGGCCGAGCTTGCCAAAGAGCCTGACAGCGCGGGCCTCGGCCTCAGCCCGGCTACAGAGGCCATGCTTGAGCGTCGCCTCGATCACCTGTTCCATGAGCCGTTTGGCCGGGTTGAATGAGGCGGCGGCGGATTGCGCCACATAGGTTACTTCGCGCCCGCGCAGGCCGCGCAGGCCTTTGTAGCCAAGCTCGAGGATATCGCGGCCATTGAGCGTCACCTCGCCGCCGGTGATCCGCACGCCCCCGCGGCCATAGGCCATGGCAGAGAGGCCGATGGTCGATTTGCCGGCGCCGGATTCGCCGATGAGGCCCAACACCTTGCCACCTTCGAGGCTGACGGAAACGCCCTCGACGATCGTGATGTCATGCGGGTCTTCGCCCGGCGGATAGACGGTGGCTTCGATCTTGAGGTTCTTGATGTCGAGCAGGGTCTCAGGCACCGCGGCCTCCTTTCAGGCTGGTGGTGCGGTTGAGAACCCAGTCCGCCACAAGGTTGACCGAGATCGCAAGCGCGGCAATGGCCACGGCGGGCACGAGGGCCGCAGGGATGCCATAGACGAGGCCTTCCTTGTTTTCCTTCACGATGCCGCCCCAGTCGGCCAGAGGCGGCTGAACGCCAAGACCAAGGAACGACAGGGTCGAGATGAACAGCACCGCGAAGATAAAGCGCAGGCCCAGTTCCGCCACGAGCGGCGAAAGCGCATTGGGCAGGATCTCGCGGAAGACGATCCAGCGAGTGCCCTCGCCGCGCAGGCGGGCGGCTTCGACATAGTCCATCACCGTGATGTCGACCGCGACAGCGCGGCTCAGTCGGAAGACGCGGGTCGAATCCAGAAGGCCCATGACAAGGATCAGGACAGTCGTCGAAACCGGCATGACCGACAGCACCACGAGGGCGAGGATCAGCGACGGGATCGACATCACAAGATCGACGAGCCGCGACAGCGCCTGATCGATCCATCCGCCAAGTGTGGCGGCGCTGAAGCCGAGGATCGAGCCGAGCGTGAAGCTCAGGATCGTGGCCATGGTCGCGATATAGATGGTGGTCTGGCCGCCATAAATCATCCGGCTCAGCATATCCCGGCCGAGCGCGTCTGTTCCCAGAAGGTGCTCGCGCGACATGGGATCCCAGATGGAATTCGAGACCACCTCGGCCATGCCGTAGGGGGCGATGAAATCGGCAAAGATCGCGCTCAGGAAGAACAGAGCCGTGAAAAACAGGCCGATAAGGGCGGAGATCGGGATCCGTCTCATTTCGGGTGCCTCAGTCGGGGATTGGTCAGGATGGAAACGACATCGGCCAGAATGTTGAGGCTGATATAGACCGCGGCAAAAATCAGGCCGCAGGCCTGAACAACAGGCACGTCGCGCTTGGAAACGTGGTCAACGAGATACTGGCCAATGCCCGGATAGACAAAGACCACTTCGACGACGACCACACCAACGACCAGGTAGGCCAAATTGAGCATCACGACGTTGACGACGGGCGCAACGGCGTTGGGAAAGGCGTGGCGCGCAATGATCGCGGCCGGCTTGAGCCCCTTGAGTTCAGCGGTTTCGATGTAGGGCGACTGCATCACGTTCAAGATTGCCGCCCGTGTCATGCGCATCATGTGGGCAAGGACCACGAGCACCAGAACGATCACGGGCAGGGCGATGGCATTGAGTTTTTCCCAAAGTGACATGCTGTCGTAGATGACCGATGTCGACGGGAACAGCCGATAGTTCACCGCCAGGATATACATGACGATGTATCCGACGACGAACTCGGGAAGCGAAATCGTGGCGAGCGTGACGCCGGAGATGAGCTTGTCGGGCCAGCGGCCAGCATAGCGCGCCGCGACAAGCCCCAGAGTAAGAGCCAGGGGAACAGCGATGATCGCAGCCCAGAAGGCCAAAAAGAGAGTGTTGCCAAGCCGTCCGGCTATGGACGAGGCGATATCCTTGCCATTGGTCAGGGCCGTTCCGAGATCGCCCTGCAATGCGCTGAAAAGCCAATCCAGATAGCGGCTCAGCGCAGGTTCGTTCAATCCGAGTTCCTCGCGCAGGTTTGCCAGCGCCTCAGGAGTTGCCGATTGACCGAGAATGGATTGTGCCACGTCGCCTGGAAGGATCTCTGTCCCGGCAAAGATCAGGACCGAGATGGCGAGTATGAGAACCAGTCCCAGCGCAATGCGCTGGGACACGAGTTTCACGATCGGGTGAATACCTTTCACCCGGTTAGGCCAACCAGACCACCTGGCTGGCACGGCCACCCATCAATTCGCCGGTGCCGTCTTTTTCCCAGCCCTGGACCTTGTCGCTCAGACCGTCGACATAGTCGTTGAACATCGGGCAGATCAGGCCGCCTTCGTCGCGCATGATATGGGCCATCTCGCTGTAGATGCCCTTGCGCTTGCCAAGATCCAGCTCGGCACGGGCCGAGAGCAGGAGTTCGTCGAATTGCGGGTTTTTGAACCGGGTGTCGTTCCAGTCTGCAGTCGACAGATAGGCCGTCGAATACATCTGGTCTTGCACCGGACGGCCGCCCCAGTAGGAGGCGCAGAAGGGTTGAACGTTCCAGACGTCCGACCAGTAGCCATCGTTGGGTTCGCGCTTGATTTCAAGCGGGATACCGGCGGCAGCTGCCGATTGCTGATAGAGCTGGGCGGCTTCGACTGCGCCGGGGAAGGCGCCGTCTGCGACGCGCAGCACGATCGGCGAACCGTCATGGCCCGACTTCTTGTAGTATTCGGCGGCCGCGGCGGGATCGTATTCACGCTGCGGGATGCTGTCATCGAACAGCGGATAGGCGGCGTTGATCGGGAAGTCGTTGCCGACGGTGCCATAGCCGTTGAGGATCTTGTCGACCATTTCCTGCCGGTTGATCGCCAGTTTCAGCGCCATCCGCAGATCGTTGTTGGCAAAGGGCTCGGTGTCACAATGCATGATGAACACATAGTGACCCGGACCGCCGACGTTGACGACCTGCACGCCCGGCGAGCGGCCGAGAAGTTGGGCCACCTTGGGGTCGACGCGGTTGACGATATGGACCTGACCCGACTGAAGGGCGGCCATACGCGCGGTCGCGTCGTTGATGACGAGGATCTCGACCTCGTCGACGTGACCACGGCTGTCGTCCCAGTAGTTGGGGTTCTTCTTCCACAGGTGCCGCGCGCCCGGCTCGTTGGCTTCAAGCATATAGGCGCCAGCGCCTATGCCGGCGGCCGGATCGTCAAATCCGCCGTCCGGCTGGATCTGCAGGTGGTAGTCGGCCAGCAGGTAGGGAAGGTCGGCGTTGGGGGTCGACAGGGTGACGGAGAAGACATCGCCGTCAACCTTCATCGACTCGATGCCGCGCATGATGCCCAGAGCGCCCGACTGTGCGTCGTCGTTTGAGTGGCGCTCCATCGTGCGCATCGCGTCCTCGGCGGTGACGGTCTTGCCGTTGTGGAATTCGACGCCGCTGCGCATCTTGAACATCCACGTCTTGGCGTCCGGGGTCGATTCAACCGACTCGGCAAGGCGGTGGCCGATGCTGCCATCTGCCTTCACCTCGACAAGGGTTTCGCCGAACTGGTTCAGGTTGTGATAGGGAACCTGACTGGCGGCGAGTGCGGGATCGAGGCTGTTGGTGCTTTCCCCACCGACAGAGCCAATCCGAAGCGTTCCGCCTTTGACAGCGCCCTGAGCGGACACGGCCGAAGCAAGCATATTGCCGGCCATGCCAGCGCTGATACCAAGCGCAGCAGCACGGCCCATGAAGGCGCGGCGGCTGACCCGGCCCTGGGCTGCCCGCCCAGCGAGGTATTTGATTTCGTCGTTCATGTTAGTCTCCCTTAGAGTTTTATTGATTGACCAATCAATAACCGCGATTCTCTTCATGCGGCAACAATCTTTAGAGATTGTGGCCCTTAGAGGTGGTCCCTGGCTACTGAATCCTTGAATTCCCTTGCGAAAACTTCTCGATCGCCCTCCTTCGCGGTCACCTTGGCTTCCATGTGTAACATCTCTGCGTCGGCCCACATCGAGGCCGTGGCCGTCGTGGCCACGCGCCAGGCGCCGCGCCAAAGCTCCTGATTCCAGACAATATCGACACGCGCCGAAAGCGGGTCATCACTTTGGATTGACCAGATCTCACGGCTTGATGCGTCGCTGCAAAGCCCGTGATCGAGGTTTTCCGTGGCCCCCTCGTCAACCTCAACGATAAGCCGGTGCGTGCCGGTGATCATGTTCTGCTCGATCATGCGGCGCGCGGTCCCATCGCGCAGTGTCAGGAGGTTGGCGGGCCGGGCCGCTTCGGCCGGCGGGAAGGCCCATTCATTGGCGTCTGCGCCGGGATGAACCGGCAAGGCCAGCCGCCCCGAGGCGAGGGTCAGCGTCGCCGCTTTGGCCGAGGGCCAGACGAAAGGCCAGTAGGTCGTCGAGAGCGCGAGCCTCAGGCGATGGCCCGTAGCGAGGCGATAGCCCGTCTGATCAAGGGTGAGGTGGACCGTCAGCGGCGCGCCTGGAACCGGATCCGAGGGGCTTTCCATGCTCTCGCGGTGCGAGAGATTGAGGATACCGTGGCAAATGCGGACCGACGAGCCATCGGGCGCCACGTCGCAGAGCCGTGCGGCAAGGAAGGCGCGGGGGCTGTCGGAGGAAAGCTCCAGCGCGACCACCGCCGCGCCGAGAAGCGCCAGCGGTGCTTCCAACGGCGCCGTATCGAAACAAACAGAGAGCGCGTCGTCGGGCCGCTGATCGCCCGGCATCTCGGCGTTGCGGCCCATCGGAAAGAATTCGCCCGTGTGCATCCCGAGGTGCTGGGGCGTCGAGACGGTGCGCGACAGCGCCCCGGCTTCAAGAGCAAGTCCGCTATCGGTCAAATGCAGCGTCGCTTCGCTCGTCCGCCCGCTGGGCCAATCCTGTTCGGCCAGCCACACGCCAGGTCTGTCGCCCGCATTTGCGTCAGGCGGGGCGCTGTCGAGGAGATAGGCGCGATAGGCCGGATCGTCTTCGGCGCCGTTGGGGATGCCCTTCAGCCAGCGGTCCCACCAGCGCAGCGCCTCTTGCAGAAAGCCGATCTGCGGCCCCGGCACGGCGCTGTGCGGATACTGGTGGACCCAAGGACCAACGATCCCCTTTGCCGGAACCGAGAGGTTCGACACCAGATGCGAGACCGTGTTCATATAGTTGTCGGCCCAGCCCCCGATCGACAGAACCGGTGCCTCGATGGCGGCATAGTCCTCGCAGACCGAGCCGTGCTTCCAATAGGCATCGCGGGCTTGATGGCTGGCCCAGAGAGGCGACAGGAACGGCTCGTTTTCAAGCCGCTTGATCCAGTCGTCCCGCCAGTCGTTGCGCAACATCGGATCGGGCGGGCGCGAGGAATAGGAGAGCATGACCGTGCCCCAACCAAGGTTTTCCCCCAAAAGACAGCCGCCCTTGAAGTGGATGTCGTCGGCAAACCGGTCGGTCGTCGAACAGACCGTCACGACGGCCTTCAGTGCGGGTGGGCGCAGCGCTGCAGTTTGCAGGCAATTGAACCCGCCCCAGCTCTTGCCCATCATCCCGACCGTGCCGCTGCACCACGGCTGGGCGGCAAGCCAAGCGATGACTTCGCAAGCATCCGACAATTCCTGTTCGGTATATTCGTCGGCCATCAGCCCTTCGCTGTCGCCGTTGCCGCGCATATCGACCCGCACGGCGGCATAGCCGTGCCCGGCGAAATAGGGGTGCATCAGCTCGTCGCGCGGCAAGGTGCCGTCGCGCTTGCGGTAGGGGATGTATTCCAGAACCGCCGGAACGGGATCGGCCGCCGCATCCTTGGGCATCCATATCCGCGCGGAAAGCCTGCAACCATCGCTCAGGACAATGCCCTGATCCGGGATTTCGGCTATGTCGCGGGGATACTCTGTGACGTGGCGCATTCTGGTCCAGACTCGATGTCGACCAGACGAGCCTAGGTGACGAGGGCCGAACCTGCCAAGTGCCCAGACCGACACTTGCACAAAAAAAACGCGGGCTAAACGCCCGCGTTCTGCGTCGCACGAAAGGGTGGGATCAGTTGACGGCCTTGGCCTCGACAAGATCTCGCGCGACCAGCGCGGCGCCGGTAATCTCGATCCGCCGCGGCTTGAGCGCCTCGGGCACTTCGCGCTGCAAATCGATGTGGAGCATCCCGTTCCGGTGGCTCGCGCCCTTCACGCGGACATGATCGGCCAGATGGAACCGGCGTTCAAAGGCGCGGGTGGCGATGCCGCGGTGCAGGAACACGCGGGCCTCGTCTTCACTGGCCTTGCGGCCCGAGACGAAGAGGGTGTTTTCCTTGACCTCGACAGCAAGGTCCTCATCGGCGAAACCGGCGACGGCGATCGAGATGCGCCAGCCGTCCTCGGCGATCTTTTCGATGTTATAGGGCGGGTAGGATTGGCCAGGGGTTTCGCTGGCGAAAACGCGGTCCATCAGGTCGGCGATCTGGTCGAATCCGACGGTGGAACGGTAAAGGGGCGTGAGATCAAAACTGCGCATGGGTTATCCTCCATTGAGCGACAACGATGGGCCTTCCCGAGGGGACAGGCGGTGAACCGGGGCCCGTTTGGCGCCTCTGTCCCCTAGATTTGGGGGCAGGTTCGGCGCCTTTCAAGGGCTCAGGGCTGGACGAATTTCGCCCCGGTATCGGTTCGTTCGCCGGGGGTGATTACCCTCTGCCCGCCGCTCGACCATGCGGGGGCGGATTCGATGAAATGCGTCATCAGGTCTTCGAAGGCCCCGCCAAGATCCGGCCCGATGCTGACTGGCCGGCCCTCGAGCCGCGCCATGGCGGAGATGATCGAAACCACTTCGGCGATGCCGTTGCGCACCTCGAACACCGGCGCACCGCTGGCGCCGAAATCGGCGTCGCAATCCATGATGACGATGCCGTCCTGAACGCCGATGACGCCGCAGAGATCATGGAGCGAAGGGGCGGTGTCGCGGTCTCGGGCACAGGAGACGACGGCGAGCTCATCGGCCGCCGCCGCGTCGCCGGAAATAGAAAAGGGGGCAATCTTGGCGGTTCGGATCGGTTGGCTCAGTTCCAGAAGCGCCAGGTCGAAAGGCACGGCGTCGGTGCCTTTGCGCACGGCGCGGAGGAGGTAGGCCGGATGCGCCACAGCCCGGCGCACATCGCGATAGGCTTCGGCCCGACCAGTGCGAAGGCCCGCGAGGAAATGGAACCGGTCGGAGGCGATTTTCGTGCCGTCCTTGTCGAAAAGGCAATGCGCGGCGGTCAAGACCAGGTCTTCGGCGATCAGCGCGCCGCTGCAAAACCCCTTGCCGTCGATATCGACCCGCCCGACCCCCTCCCATCCGCGCCCCGCTTGCCCGGTTTGCAGCGAGACAAGGCCCGCGCCTTGCGCCGCCGCTATCGAGGCGAGGCACAGCCAAAGGGCCAAAGCGCGAAAGGTCAGGATCATCCTGTCGTCCTCTAGGCCCCGTCTTGGCGCGGCGCCAAGGGCAGATTACGCGATCACCGCAGAATTGGAATATCCGACTTGGGCCGCCCGCCTTCGCCCATCGCCGGCGGGATCGGCCCGCCCGTGACCCAATCGAGAAGCTCGACGGTGTGAACGACCGGAACGCCTGTTCCCGAGCCGATCTGCATCATGCAGCCGATATTGCCGGCGGCGATCACGTCCGGCGTCAGCGCCTCGAGCGTGCGGACCTTGCGCGCCTTGAGCTGTCCGGAAATCTCGGGCTGCATCAGGTTGTAGGTGCCGGCCGAGCCGCAGCACAGGTGCGGATCGGCGGGTTCGAGAACGGTGAAACCGGCCTTCTTGAGTAGGTCTTTCGGCAAGGTCTTGATCTTCTGGCCGTGCTGGAGCGAGCAGGCGGCGTGATAGGCGACGCGCATTTCCTGCGCGGCGGGGGCTGCGGGGAAATCGAGTTTCGAGAGAACCTCGCTCACATCCATCGCGATTTTTGACACGCGGGCAGCGTCCGCCTCCAGCGGATCGTTGCGGAACATATGGCCATAGTCCTTGACCGTCGTGCCGCAGCCCGAGGTATTGATGACGATGGCATCAAGGCCCGCCCCGTCGATCTCGGTGGCCCAGGCGCGGATGTTTTTCGCGGCGGTGGCTTGGCTTTCGCTTTCCTTGCCCATGTGATGCGTCAGCGCCCCGCAACAGCCCGCGCCTTCGGCCACCACCACCTCGCAGCCAAGCCGTGTCAGAAGGCGGATCGTGGCGTCGTTGATATCGGTATTCAGCGCCTTCTGGGCGCAGCCTGTCATCAGCGCGACGCGCATCTTGCGCGGCGCAATCGGCGCAAAGGTCTGCGGATCGTCATTGCGGTTGACTGGCGGGATGCGCTTCGGCGCCATGGCGATCATCGCCCGCAGGCGCGGATCGGGCAAAAGGCGGGCAAAGGGCCGGCCCATCTTGGCGCCGAGAAGGGCAAGCCGGAACCGCCCTGGATAGGGCAGGATTTTCGCCAGAACCCAGCGCAGGGCGCGATCGGTCAGCGGGCGCCTGTAGTGGTTTTCGATATAGGCGCGGGCGTGGTCGATCAGGTGCATGTAATGCACGCCCGAGGGGCAGGTGCTCATGCAGGCCAGGCACGAGAGGCAGCGGTCGATATGACCGACGGTCTTGGCATCGGGAACGCGCTCGTTCTCGAGCATGTCCTTGATGAGATAGATGCGCCCCCGCGGGCTGTCGAGCTCGTCGCCAAGCACCTGATAGGTCGGGCAGGTGGCCGTGCAAAAGCCGCAGTGCACGCAGGCACGCAGGATTTCGTTGGCGCGCTGGATGCCGGGATCGGTGAGCTGTTCGGGGGTAAAGGTGGTCTGCATCGTCAGCCCATCATGCCGGGGTTGAGGATCCCGCGGGGATCGAACTGGGCCCTTAGGCCGGCCGAAATCCGTGCCAGCGGCGCGGGCTCGGGCTGAAAGATGCCAAGGCCCCTCCGGGTCTGGGCGTTGGCGCGGATCAGGGTCGCATGGCCCGCGAAGGCGGCAAGGCGGGCGCGCAGATCTGTCCCGTCATCGCAGCGCAGCCAGACAAGACCACCGCCCCAATCATAGAGCGACTGCTTTGCGCCAGAGCGGCCGACAAGGTCGGGCGCATCGCTGGGCTTGACCGAAAGCCGCCAGACATCGCCTTCTTTGCCGGCGAAAGCCGTCACATCGCGGATCGCGGCCCAAAGCTTGGCGACGACATCGGCATCGGACTCCATCCGCGACGGGGCAAAGGTTTTGAGCAGCTCTGCGAGCCGCTCCGAGCGATAACGGACGGATTCGTCAAAGCCTTCAAGGCGCAGGAGCGTTTCCCCGGTTCCGGGATCGTGCGCCGCGCCGCTGACCTCGAAAGGCGAGCCAAGCGCCGCGGCCATTGCGGCCACCGCCCTGTCATCGGAAAGCCCCCCGAGCACGATCGTCGCGCTTGCCGCCACCTTGGGCAGAACCTTGAGGCTCACCTCGGTGAGGATGCCAAGCGTGCCATAGCTGCCGGACAAGAGCTTGACGAGGTCATAGCCTGTCACATTCTTCATCACCCGCCCGCCATTGCGGATCACCATGCCGCGGCCGTCGACAAAACGCAGGCCGAGCGCATAATCGCGCGCCGCGCCGACCATCACGCGGCGCGGGCCCGAGATATTGGCAGCCACAACGCCCCCAATAGTCGGCTCGCCCGTGGTCCCAAGAAGGGCGCGGTGATCCATCGGCTCGAATGGCAGGCGCTGGTTGTCCCTTGCAAGCCGCTCGCGGATCTCTTCGACCGGCGTTCCGGCGCGGGCCACAAGGGTCAGAGCGCCCGGCTCATAAAGGGTGATGCCGGTGATCCCGGAGGTTGTCAGGCGCTCGCCCTCGGCATTGTCCGCAAATCCCCGCGTGCCGCCGCCCTGAATGCTCAGCGGGCCTTTGGCGCCGGCGACGACGCCGGCCAGATCTTCCTCGCTAGCCGGCCGGATCATGCGGCGACCCCAGTCGCGGCGCGGCGCGTGGCGCTCGACGCCAGCGGAAAGACCTTGGCGGGGTTGAGAAGCCAGTCGGGATCGAACACATCCTTCACCCGCATCTGCGCTTCCAGGTCTTCGGGCGTGAACTGAACCACCATCAGATCGCGCTTTTCGATGCCGACGCCATGCTCGCCAGTGAGGCAGCCGCCGACCTCGACGCAGAGCTTGAGGATATCGGCCCCGAAAGCTTCGCAAAGCTCAAGATCGCCGGGTTTGTTGGCATCGTAAAGGATCAGCGGGTGCATATTGCCATCGCCCGCGTGAAACACGTTGCCGACGCCAAGCCCGTATTCGCGGCTCATCTCGCCGATACGGCGCAGGACATACGGAAGCGCGGAGACGGGGATCGTCCCGTCAAGGCACATATAATCGTTGATCTGCCCCATCGCGCCAAAGGCGGATTTGCGACCAAGCCAAATGCGTGCTGCCTCGTCGGCATCTTGCGCCTCGCGCAGCTCGACCGGGTTGTGGCGGCGGGCGATCTCCTTGATCAAGGCAAGCTGTTCGTCGATCTCGGCGGGGCTTCCCTCGACCTCGATGATCAAGAGCGCCTCGCACATCGGATAGCCTGCATGGGCGAAGGCCTCGGTCGCCTCGATGCAGGGGCGGTCCATGAATTCGATGGCGACGGGCAAGACACCCGCCTTGATGATGTCGGACACGCACTCGCCGGCAACCTCGTTACTGTCATAGCCGATCAGGACCGGGCGGGCGCCCTCGGGCTTGGGCAAGATCCGCAAGGTTGCCTCGGTGACAACGCCAAGCTGCCCTTCCGAACCGCAGATCACACCGAGAAGATCGATCCCGCCCGCATCCATATGCGCGCCGCCGACCTCAACCACGGTTCCGTCCATCAGGACCATGGTGACGCCCAGAAGGTTGTTGGTGGTGACGCCATATTTCAGGCAATGCGCCCCGCCCGAGTTCATCGCAATATTGCCGGCGATGGCGCAGGCCAGCTGCGAAGAAGGGTCGGGCGCATAGAAGAAGCCGTCGGTCTCGACCGCGCCTGTGACCGACAGGTTGGTCCGGCCGGTCTGAACCCGGATGAAGCGGTTGGGGTAGTCGGTTTCGAGAACGGCGTTGAGACGCGCCACGCCTAGGATCACAGCGTCGGCGGTCGGCAGCGCACCCCCGGCCAGCGAGGTGCCCGAACCGCGCGGGACCACTGGCACGCCCTCTTCGTGGCAGATCTTGAGGATCGCCGAGACCTCTTCGGTCGAGCTTGGAAGCACCGCGCAAAGGGGCGGGCAGCGATAGGCGCTGAGCGCATCGCATTCATAGGCGCGTGTCTCGGCCTCGTCGTGAATCACCGCGCCATCGTAGAGGGCTTCTTGCAAGCGGCTGACAATCCTTGCCTTTTTCAACAGGATTTCAGGATTCGGCTTTGGCATTTCCATAGGCTTACCTCGATAGTGGTAAAGAAATATAACCAATTACGCGATGAAGCAAGCGTGGGCAGCGGATGCGCGGTTTTGACCTAGGCCGAGATTGCCCAAGCCCAAGAAGGCACGCTAGGCTGGGTCAAGACAATTGCGACCGGACAGTATGAGCAAGCCAGACCAACCACAAGCCACCGCAACCGCCGACGGCCTCGCCGCTGCGGCCCGTAGCGCCCGCAAAAAGGGGCCGCCGCCGGTGCATCTATGGAACCCGCCTTTCTGCGGCGATATCGATATGCGGATTGCGCGCGACGGGACGTGGTTCTATCTCGGGACGCCGATTGGCCGGCACGAACTGGTCAAGCTCTTCTCCTCGATCATCCGCAAGGACGGCGACGACTACTTCCTTGTCACCCCGGTAGAGAAGGTCGGCATCAGGGTCGATGACGCGCCATTCGTGGCTGTGGATTTTAACCCGGCGGAAGGCGGGCTCGAGTTCGTCACCAACGTGGGCGACAAGGCCATCGCGGGCCCCGAACATCCGATCCGTGTCGTGCGCGATCCGCTGACGGGCGAGCCTTCGCCCTATGTTCTGATCCGCCGCAATCTTGAGGCGCTGATTGACCGCAAATCCTTCTACAGGCTGGTCGAACTTGGCCAGACAGAGAAGGTCCAAGGAGAGGATTGGTTCGGCGTCCGCTCGGGTGGCGATTTTTTCCCGATCATCCCCGCAGCCGAATTGACCGCCTAGCGCTGGGCGATCAACACGCCCAGGCCCACGACCGCTGCGCCCAGGAACTGCGGCCAGCTCCACGCCGCGCCGAGGGCGAAGAGGATCACCATGACGTAGAAGGGCGAGATATTGATGTGAAACGCCGCAACAGCCACGCCCATCCGCCCGACCGACATGATCCAGAGAAGCTGCGAGATCGCCATGCCGAAGATGGCATAGACCAAAAGCGCGCCAAGATCGGCTTGTGTGGTCAACGGTGCGGGTGCATCTGAAATGCCGAATGCGATGCCGCCCAGAAGGCTGATCGCCAAAACGATAAGGCCGCCCGACAGGGTAACGCTCGTCCGGCCAAGCGGGCTGAGATCGGGCAGGAACCGCACGGTTGCCCAACTCCCCCATGCAAAGAGAAAGCACGACACGATGGCGACAGCCGCGCCAAGGCCGAGCTGGGCATGAGGGGCGCTTCCGGTCGCGATGATCCCGCCGACAATCGAAGCGGCAAGGCCGATTGCGAAGGGAAGGCGCAGCCGCCGCTTCTCCCAGACAATCTCGATCAGAGTCGCGGCAATCGGGCTTGAGGCAGCAATGATGGCAACGGTGACGGCATCAGTCAGCGCTTGCGCCAGAAGCAGCAGATAGGCGCCAAGCCCAAAGGCCAACCCTCCGATCAAAGCGCCCTTGCCCCAGCGGGCACGAAGCAGGCGGCGGGGGCCGTCGATCATCGCCCAAAGCGGGATCAAGACGCAGAGCGCCACGAGGAAGCGGGCCGTGGCCAGCGCCAGCGGGTCCCAGATCTTCAGGAGGTGATCAGCTGCCGGAAACCCCGCCGCCCATGTGATCATCGACACCATGCACAGCACATTGGCGGCGATCATGCCGCCTGCGGGCTTGGGGGCGATCGGGGAAAGCGTGTCGGTCATGAAATTCACGGGGCTAACTCTCGCCCTGATCGGCTTTCCTGCGAATTGGGTCTTGCTCATTTACGACCGATTGTCGCAAACGAAGGTGTCGCTATCCGACCCGAGAGACAAGAATGCCCAAAGCCTGCGCCAACCTGACCCTTCTGTTCGCCGAATTGCCGATGACCGAGCGCTTTGGCGCGGCGCGGTCGGCGGGGTTTGACACGGTCGAGATCCTTTTCCCCTATGATCTGCCCGCGCCCGAGATCCGCCGGCTTCTCGAAATCAACGATCTGACGCTCGCCTTGATTAACTGCCCGCCGCCGAACTATGCCGATGGCCCGCGCGGCTTTGCCGCCGTTGCGGGGGGCGAGGCGCGGTTCCGCACGGATTTCCGCCGCACCCTGCGCTTTGCCGAGGCGTTGGGCGCGAAGCTCATCCACATCATGGCGGGCGTGGCCGATGGCCCCGAATCCGAAGCGGCCATGATCGAAAACCTGCGATGGGCCGCCACCGCGGCGCCGCAGCAGGCGCTCACCATAGAGCCGATCAACCGCGTCGATATGCCGGGCTATTTCCTTGCCGACTATGATCTCGCCGCCCACATCCTTGATGCCGTGGCCGCACCCAACCTTGGCCTTCAGTTCGACGCCTATCACGCCCACCGGATCACCGGCGATGTGATGGGGACGTGGGAGAAGATGTGCCACCGCGTCACCCACGTTCAGGTGGGCGGCTTTCCGGGGCGGCACGAACCGGTCGCCTGCGATATCGATTATCCGGCTTTCTTCGCCCGGCTCGACCGGGACGGGTATGAAGGCTGGGTCAGCGGGGAATATCATCCTGCCGGGCGGACCGAAGAGGGCCTTGGCTGGATCAGATTCTAGGCCGGGGCACCAAGGGGCGCTCCGGCCAGGCCATCCTTAGACGGACAGGCAGATGTATTTCATCTCGAGGTAGTCCTCGATGCCGTGGTGGCTGCCTTCGCGGCCAAGGCCCGACTGCTTGACGCCTCCGAAAGGGGCGACCTCGGTCGAGATGATGCCGGTGTTGATGCCGACGATCCCGTATTCCAGCGCCTCGGCGACCTTGGTCACGCGGCTCACATCCTTGGCGTAGAAATAGGAGGCAAGGCCAAAGATCGTGTCGTTGGCCTGCGCGATCACGTCATCCTCGTCTTCAAACGTGAAGAGCGGGGCGAAGGGGCCGAAGGTCTCGTCATTGGCGACCATCATGTCTTTGGTGGCGTTGGTGACGATGGTCGGCTGGAAGAAATTGCCGCCGAGCTCGTGCTCTTTGCCCCCTGTCAGAACCTGACCGCCCTTGGCAAGCGCGTCCTTCAGGTGCTGGCGCACCTTGTCGACGGCGGACGCCTCGATCAGCGGGCCAAGCGCGGTGCCGGCGGTGAGGCCGTCGCCTACGGGAAGCGCCTCGACGGCGATCTTCAGCTTGGCGGCAAACTCGTCGTAGACACCTTTCTGGACATAGATCCGGTTGGCGCAGACGCAGGTCTGGCCGTTATTGCGGAACTTGCAGGCAATGGCGCCGGTCACCGCTTCGTCGATGTCGGCATCGTCAAACACGATGAAGGGCGCGTTGCCGCCAAGCTCCATCGAGCATTTCATCACCTGCTCGGCGGCCTGACGCAGAAGGATGCGGCCGACCTCGGTCGAGCCGGTGAAGGTCAATTTGCGGACCTTGTGGTTCTCACAGAATTCCTTGCCGATCTCCGAGGCGCGGCTCGAGGTCACGATTGACAAGACGCCTTTCGGAACGCCAGCCTGCTCGGCCAGAACCGCGAGGGCAAGCGCCGAAAGCGGCGTTTGCGACGCCGGGCGCAGCACGAAGGAACAGCCCGCAGCCAGCGCCGGGGCGGCCTTGCGGGTGATCATCGCCGAGGGGAAATTCCAGGGGGTGATGCCCGCGGCGACGCCGATCGGCTGCTTGATAACGGTGATCCGCTTGTCGGCCATGTGGCCGGGGATGGTTTCGCCATAGATCCGCTTGGCCTCCTCGCCGAACCATTCGACGAAAGAAGCGGCATAGGCGATCTCGCCCTTGGCCTCGGCCACGGGCTTGCCCTGTTCGGCGGTCATGATGATGGCAAGGTCATCTTGGTTGGCCATCATCAGGTCAAACCATTTGCGCATGATCTGGGCGCGGGCCTTGCCGGTCAGCTTGGCCCAGTCCTTCTGGGCCTTGTAGGCGGTGTCAATGGCCTTGGACACATCGGCACGACTCAGATCGGCGACTTTGGCGATGACATCGCCGCGGGCGGGGTTGTAGACTTCGAACGTGGCTCCGTCCGTCCCGCCGACCCATTCACCGGCGAGAAAGGCTTCCTCGCGCAAGAGCGACGGGTTCTTGAGGAGCGACTTGAGATTGGTGGTATGATCGAGCATGACTCTCTCCCGGAAATTTGATCATATCTAAATCACGGGACGTTTCGGAGGTCCAGCGGATTCGCGGAAGACTTATAGCATGAACCTCGACGAGGCCTACGCCAATGCCGCCTACATACCGGGGGGAGAAGAGTATCCCGCCCGCTGGCTCGCGGCCGCGCACGCATTTCGCGACGGGTCGACCGGCGAGCTCGATCTGCGCTATGGCGAAAGGCCGAGGATGGTCTTTGATCTGTTCCATCCGGGGCGGCTGGCCAAGGGCCTCGTCGTCTTTGTGCATGGCGGCTATTGGATGGAAGGGGACAAATCCTACTGGTCGCACCTTGCGGCCGGGCCGCTGGCCCAAGGCTGGGCCGTGGCGATGCCAAGCTATGATCTCTGTCCCGATGTGCGGATCTCTGACATCACGCTTCAGATCGAGACGGCAATCGCTTGCGCGGCGGCGCGGGTGCCAGGGCCGATCCGTCTGGCAGGGCATTCGGCGGGTGGGCATCTTGTGGCGAGAATGGCCTGCGCTGATCTGTCGCCGCATTGGCGCAACCGCTTCGAACAGATCGTGCCGATCTCGCCGGTTGCCGAACTAGGGCCGCTGATGCAGACGACGATGAATGAAACTCTGCGCATCTCGCGGGAGGAGGCGATGTTTGAAAGCCCCTTGCGCCACGATAGTGTCGGGGTGCCGGTCACGGTCTGGGTTGGCGCGGAGGAACGGCCCGTGTTTCTCGATCAGGCGCGTTGGCTTGCAGATGCCTGGGGCGTGGAAAGGGTCGTCGCGCCCGGGCGCCATCATTTCGATGTGATTGAGGATCTCACCGATCCGGACAGCGCATTGGTGGCGACGCTTTTGGGATAGGAGGGGCGCTGCCCCTCTGGGCCTGCGGCCCATTCACCCCGGAGTATTTGCGGGCCAAAAGAAGCTGGGCCGGGAGACAAACCCCGTTTGGGCGGCGGGTTGCTTGCCTCGGCGAAGGCCGGACAGGGGCGCAGATTTGCGGACGGAACCGATGCCGAAGTCCGAACGGCCGAAGGTCGCCGGCATGTCGCGATGCCGTGATCTGGCCTCGCGGCGGTTGCACGGGGGCGGCAAAATGCTATCACAACCCGAACCTTGGGGGACTGACCTGGAATGATTGCGACGATTCTCGGCGGAAGAGGCCTTGTGCGCCTTGCGATGAGCCTTGCGGTGGCGGGAAGCCTTGCGGCCTGCGTTCAGCAGGAGCCACTTGAAGAGCTGCCCCCGCCCGAGCCAGTGTTTCTTGAAGGCTATGGACCGATCGAGGATGACAGCTATCAGCTGCCGGGCATACCGACCGAATATCTCGAGGGGGCGAACCACAAGGTTCTGATCCAGTATCCAGGCGATCAGGAGCCGGGGACGATCGAGATCGATCCCTTTGCCAAGTTTCTCTACTACGTTCTCGACGATGGCACGGCCCTGCGTTATCCCATCGCCGTCGGGCGCGAGGGCAAGGGGCTCCGCGGCACGACCGTGATCCGCCGCAAGGCGGAATGGCCCGGATGGACACCGACCGCCAATATGCTTCGGACCGAGCCCGAGGTTTATGGCCCCTTCGCGGGCGGTATTCCGGGCGGCCTTGCCAGCCCGCTTGGAGCGCGAGCGCTTTATCTCTACCGCGGCGGCAAGGACACCTATTTCCGGATCCACGGCACCAATGATCTGGGATCGATCGGCAATTCCGGCTCGACCGGATGTATCCGGCTCTTCAATCAGGACATCATCGATCTTTTCGACCGGATCGAGATGGGCACCAAGGTAGTGATCCGGACCTATGAAGATTCGGTGCGGATCGAAGGTGAGGAGCTGGCGAACCGCGGCGTCGAGCTGCCGCCCTATGTTGCCGATCCAGATGCGATTTTTGAGGCGGTGGCTTCCGATACGGGACCGGATCTGAGCGAAGGCTAAAGCCGGATCACGTAGTCTTTGGTCGTGGTCTCGACGACTTCCCACGTTCCCTTGAAGCCGGGGCGCAAGATGAAGCTGTCGCCCGCTTTGACGTGGCGGGGCTCGCCGCCGTCTTCGGTCAGGATCGAATGGCCCTCGAGGATGTGGCAATATTCCCATTCGTCATAGACGATCCGCCATTTTCCCGGCGTCGAGCGCCAGAGGCCGCAATAAAGCCCGTCGCGCTCTTCTGCGTTCCAGGTCGTGAACTCGGGCGCGCCGGAGATCAGCCGGTCGGGGGCAGGGGCGCCGGTCTCGGCGGCGGCGGCGTCGGGGGTCAGGAGAAGGAAAGTTTCGGGCATGGTCGGCTCCGGTTTTGGGTCTTTGTATTCCGACCGATAGTGCCTAAGTCTAAAGGCGTCCACCGGACGGGAGGGGGAGATGGCCTTTTTCAAGCTGATCGTTTTCGGCTATGCGGCGCTGACGGTCGTCTATGTCAGCCTGTCGCTCTATTTCCGGTCGGTCCACCGGGAGAACCTTGAAAAGCGCTGGGACAGGGAGACGGCAGAGGGCGAAGACCTTGGCGCGCGCGATGGTTTTGTCGACGCAGGCTTGATCGAGTATCGGCAAGGCCTTGGCCGGCGTTTGATCCTTCTGGTCTATATCGTGCCTACCGTCGCTGTGCCGGTGATCCTGTATTTGATGAACGCCAATTGATGTGCCGTTTTTGAGGGGCAAAAGATGAAATATGTGAAGATCACCTTTCGGGTCTTGCTGGTTCTGATCGTGGGATCCTTCCTGCACTATGTTCTGCCGCAGCATGATCTGGCGAAGATCACGTCGACTGAAGTGATCCGGACCGATCTTTCCGGGTGGAACCGGGTCTTTTATGCGCAGGCCGACAGCGGCGGCGCGGACCTGGCAACCCGCGACCTGCGGTTGATCAATACTCAAAAGCAGAAATCCTGGCTTTTCGGGTTTGTCCCGCGCGATGCCGAAGGGGTGATGGTCTATCGCAATGAAGACTCGGGCTGGATCTGGCCGCCCTATTTCAAGTTTGACAGCTCTGACCTTCAGGCAGAGGCCCAGGCGATCGCGCGGGGAGATCAAGACCAATGGGTCGTGATCACCCACTATGGCTGGCGCAACCGGTTCCTGTCGATCTATCCCAATGCGGTCAATATCCGGCTTGTGGATGGCCCCGACGTGCGGATCATTCCGTGGTTCAATATCTTCTTCTTTGCCTTCCTCGGTCTTGCGATCCTGTTCCTGCGGGCCGCATGGGCGCAGTTCCGCGAGCGGATGATGGATCCCGCGCTTGAAGAGGTGGGCGACCGTTGGGACGTGATCGAGGCGGGTGCCGCCGAGAAGCGGTCGCGTCTCAAGCGCTGGTTCGCGCGGCTCGGGGGCAAGTAGGGGGCGCTGCCCCCTCGGCCCGTGCGGGCCTCACCCCCGGAGTATTTGGGGCCAAAAGAAGCCTATTCGCCGTAGGGCACCCAGATGTTTTTTACCTCGGTCGAGGCGTCGAGGAAGGTCTTGGCGTCCTGTGCGAACCAGTCGCGCGCGCGGCCGTTGTTGACCCATGTGCGTTTGAGATTGCCCGCCGATTTCCTTTCGATCGCGCCGGAGAGGTCTGTCGAGGAAAATGACCAGACCGCATCGATATCGAGGTGGCTGGCGAGGGTCGGGGCAAGCTCGGCGTGGGAGCCGGTGAGAATATTTACCACGCCGCCCGGCACATCCGAGGTTTCGAGGATCTGGGTGAAGTCGGTCGCCGCGAGCGGGAAGGCTTCGGAGGCCACGGCCACCGTGCGATTGCCCATGGCGATGGCGGGGGCGAGGGTGGAGACGAGGCCGAGAAGCGGGGCGTCGTCGGGGCAGAGAATGCCGATGGTGCCGACCGCTTCTTTCATCGCCAGCGCTACGCCGCGGATTGGCACGTTATGGACCTGGCCGTCGACCTTGTCGGCCCAGGCGGCATAGGTGAAGAGGCGACGGATCGAGGCGTCGACCTCCTTGGCACCACCCTTGCCGCCGACCATTGCGTCAATCCGGTGGGCGAACTCGCCCGCGCGGGCGGAGAGGTTTTCAGCGATGTAGTAGAGGATCTGGGCGCGCAGATGGCCTGTGGTCTTGGCCCAGCCTTTGGCGGCGTTGGCGGCTTCGACCGCGTTGCGGATGTCCTTGCGGTTGGCGAGGCTTGCGTGGCCAAGAAGCGCGCCACGGGGGCCGTAGACGGGGCGGGAATAGCCGCCGTCGGGACGGGCCTGCTTGCCGCCGATATAGAGCTTGGCGGTGCGGTCGAGCGGATCGACGGGGGCGCCTTCGCCGGTGAAGGCCGCGACCGGGGCGAGCGGCTTGGCGCGACCCTTGGGCCTGGTGTAGGCCGAAAGCCCCTCCCAGCCGCCTTCACGGCCGAAGCCGCTTTCGCGGACGCCGCCAAAGCCGGCGGCGGCGTCGAACAGGTTGGTGGCGTTGACCCAGACGACACCGGCGACAAGCTTGGGCGCGGTGTCCAGGGCGAGGTTGATGTTCTCGGTCCAGACGGTTGCGGCAAGGCCATAGCGGGTGTTGTTGGCGATTTCGACGGCCTCGGCGGGGGTGCGGAAGGTGGTCGAGACGAGGACCGGGCCGAAGATCTCCTCTTGCATCAGGGTTGCGGCGGGCGAGAGGCCGGTAATCAGCGTCGGCGGATAGAAACACCCGCCTTCAGGCAGGGCGCCGGGTGCGCGGAATATCTCGCCCTCGTTGCAGCCATCGACCAGGCGGGTGATGGTCTCAAGCTGGACCGGATCGACGATGGCGCCCACGTCGATGCATTTGTCGAGCGGGTTGCCCACGCGCAGGGTCGCCATGCGGGCCTTGAGCTTGCCTAGGAAGCGGTCGGCCACGCCTTCTTGCACCAAAAGGCGCGAACCGGCGCAGCAGACTTGCCCCTGATTGAACCAGATCGCATCGACAAGGCCCTCGACCGCACTGTCGAGGTCGGCGTCGTCAAAGACGATATAGGGCGATTTGCCCCCGAGTTCGAGCGTGAGGCCCTTGCCCGATCCGGCGGTCGCTTCGCGGATGCGGCGGCCAACGCCGGTCGAGCCAGTGAAGGCGATCTTGTCGATATCCGCATGCGCGGTGATCATCTCGCCAACCGCGCCATCGCCGGTAACGATATTGACGACGCCCTTGGGCAGGCCCGCCTGGCGGCAGATGTCGGCGAACAGAAGCGCGGTCAGCGAGGTATATTCGGCCGGTTTCAGGACGACCGTGTTGCCCATCGCAAGTGCGGGAGCGACCTTCCAGGCAAGCATCAGAAGCGGGAAATTCCAGGGGATGATCTGGCCGCAGACGCCAAGCGCCTCGCGATCCGGCAACTCGGTGTCCATCAACTGGGCCATGCCGGCGTGATAGTAGAAATGGCGCTGGGCGAGGGGGATGTCGATGTCGCGGCTCTCGCGGATCGGCTTGCCGTTGTCGAGGGTCTCGAGCACGGCGAAGAGGCGCGAATGCTTTTGCAGAAGGCGTGCGATCGCATAGAGGGCGCGGGCGCGGGCATGGGCATCCTTGGCCCATTTTGCTTGAGCCTTGCGGGCCGCGCGCACGGCGGCATCCACATCGGCCTGAGTGCCTTGGGTCACATGCGCCAGAACCTCGCCGGTGGCGGGGTCTTTCGAGGCGAAGGTCTCGCCGGGGGCGGTGAAGGAGCCGTCGATGAAATGGCCGAACCTGTCGCCCATATCAACGAGCCAGGCGAGCGCCTCGGCCGCGCCTTCGGGGGCGGGGCCATAGTCCATCGTGTCGAAGATTTCCTTGACGGTCATGCGCTTATCCAATCGCGTGGCGCCACTGGGCCGAATAGGCGCCGGTGACGTAATGTTCGAGTTGCCGTTCGATGTCGCCCAGAAGGCTCGAGGCACCGAAGCGGAAGAGATCGGGCTGGAGCCAGCGGTTGCCAAGCTCGTCCTTCATCATCGAGAGATAGACGAGCGAATCCTTGGCCTTGGAGATGCCGCCGGCGGGTTTGTAGCCGACCTTGAAGCCGGTGCGCGTCTCGTAATCGCGGATCGCGCGGATCATAGTGAGCGAGACAGGCAGGGTTGCGTTGATCGGCTCCTTGCCGGTCGAGGTCTTGATGAAATCGGCGCCGGCCATCATGCAGATGAGGCTTGCCCGGGCGACGTTGCGGAGGGTGCCAAGCTCGCCAGTGGCGAGGATCGCCTTCACATGGGCGTCGCCGCAGGCCTCGCGCATTTCGCGCATCTCGTCATAGAGCGCCTGCCAGTTCTGGGTCAGGACATGGCGACGCGAGATGACGATGTCGATCTCATTGGCACCGGCGGCAACGCTTTCGCGAATTTCCTGAATGCGCAGGTGATAGGGCGAAAGGCCCGCCGGAAAGCCGGTTGAAACGGCGGCGACGGGGATGTTGGTGCCTTCAAGGGCGCGGACAGCGGCGGGGACCATATCGTGATAGACGCAGACGGCGCCGACGGTCAGGCCACTCATGCCAAGTTTGCCCAGAAGCGCGGGGGCGACCGGCTGACGGGCCTTGGCGCACAGGCGCCTGACGCGGCCGTCGGTATCGTCACCCGAGAGGGTGGTCAGGTCGATCAGGCTGATCGCCTTGAGAAGCCATGCGGCCTGATATTCCTTCTTCACCGACCGGCGGCCCGGCAGGGTCGCCGCGCGGCGCTCGATGGCCGAGGTATTGGCCTGAACCGAGGCAACCCGGTCGAGATCAAGCTCCATGCCCTCGTTTCTGGGCAGGTGCAGCTGGGGCAAATGCGCCGTCGTGGTAACGGCAGTGGGACTGATCGCTTTGGTTTCCAATTTGGCCTCCCGCGGGTGCGGCTAGCGTTACATGCGGCAAGGCTATTGGCAAGGTTTGACCACTTGGTCAAACTCTTTATGCGGGCTGAACCAGATTGCGCTGAAACTGCTTGCGGAATTGGTGCGGCGTCTCGCCGTGATGGGCGCGGAACAGCTTGTGGAAATGGCTCAGATTCGGGATCCCGCGCTCTGCGGCGATCTCGGGAAGGGGATCTTCGGTGCCACTCAGCCGACGGGCGGCGAATTCCATCCGCAAGGCATTGATGAATTCAGACGGGCTTTGCCCCAGATAGCGCCGCGCGGTGCGGCTGACATGGGGATGGGCGCGACCGGTAAGGCGCACGAAACCGGCCGCACCCTCGCGGAATACGGCCGGGTCTTGCGCGGCAAGGCAGGCCTCGGTCAGCCATGCGGGCGGGGCCTCGGACGGCGTTTCGGGAGGAATTTCCTGCACCAGCTCGGCGCAAAGTGGCAGAAGGAAGGCCTCGGCCTCGAGCGCCGTTCTGGACGCCCGTTCCAGCCGAAGCGCGGCGCGGTTGAGATCGGCGAGCTTGCGCATATCGCGGCGGATAATCACCGGTTCGGGCGCATCGGACCAGAAGAGATGGCCGGCCAGCTCGGGGTGGCGCGCGCCGAGGCTGTCGATGATCTCGGGCCGGAAGGTGACGCTGACGACCATCGCGGCCTCTCCGACCCCCTGAAGCGCATGGGCGTGGTCAGGTCGGACGAAAAGAAGATCGCCCTCTTCGAGGGTCAGTTTGCGGTCGGGCAGAGACTGGCGGACCTTGCCGTTCTGGACCCAGAGAAGCTCGGGGAAATCGTGATCGTGCAGAGCCTTGGGCCGGGTATTGGCAAGGCTGGCGCGGGCAACATGATAGGCCGCGCCGTTTTGGAGGATGTCCCGATGGGTCAGAGTGATCCGAAGCATGGCTTTCCCCTAGCACATGAGGCTGCAAGGTCGCTTGGCCAACTTGCCGCAGGGCGGCTTTCGGGCGTGACGGGGGCGTGACCTAGCCATAGTTTCAGGCTAGAGGAACTGCAAATGCCCCTGGAAGGAGCCGTCATGACATTCGATCGTCGCATCAAGATCGCCCCGTCGATCCTTTCGGCCGATTTCGCCAACTTTGGCGCCGAGATCCGTGCGATCGAGGCCGAGGGCGCAGATTGGGTCCATGTGGATGTGATGGACGGGCATTTCGTGCCGAACCTGACATTCGGCCCGCCGGCGGTCAAAGCCTTCCGGCCGCACGTCAAGACCTTCATGGACGTGCATCTGATGATCGCGCCGGTCGACCCCTATATCGACGCCTATGCCGAGGCGGGCGCTGACATGATCACCGCCCATATCGAAGCTGGGCCACACATCCACCGCACGCTTCAGGCGATCAAGGCGACGGGCAAGATGGCCGGCGTCTCGCTCAACCCTGGCACGCCCGCCGAGAGCATCGAGCACCTGCTCGATCTCGTCGACATGGTTCTGGTGATGAGCGTGAACCCCGGTTTCGGCGGGCAAAGGTTCATCCCCTCGGCAGTCGAGAAGGTCCGCAAGGTGCGCCAGATGATCGGCGATCGGGAGATCATGATTCAGGTCGACGGCGGGGTTGACCCCGTCACCGTTGGCTCGCTGGTGGCGGCGGGTGCCGATTGCTTTGTGGCGGGCTCGGCGGTGTTCAAGGGCGGGTCGGTGTCGAACCCTGCTGTTTACGGCCAGAACATCCGCGCGATCCGCGCCGCCGCCGCAGCGGCGCGGTAGGGGGCTCTGCCCCCGCGCTTAGTGGCGCTCCCCCGGAGTATTTTGGGCCAAAAGAAGCGGCCTCAGGCTTTCTTGCCGGCGGTCATGGCCTGGATGCCGGCGATGCCGCTTTCGCCGAGCTTGACGCTGGCAAAGGGGCCACCGAGGCGCGATTGCGCGAGGTCTTGGGGATTGGGCTCGATGGCCTTGGCGAAGAGGGCTTCGGCCCAGTCTTCGGCGTTGTCCTGCGGTTTGTAGCCGAGGAAGCCCACCTTGTGGTTGGAGACCGGCGCGCGGGTGTTGCCGGAGACGCCATAGGCGACGGTGAAGCCTGTTACCGGTGTTTCGATCGAGCGCACGACGAGCTGGACCATGTCGCGGTAGCTGAGCCATGTGCCGAGGGCGCGGACGTTTTGCGGCTCGGGCGTGCAGGAGAGGATGCGCAGGCAGACCGCCTCGATCCCGCGCTTTTCCCAATACATTTTGCCCAAGTCTTCGGCGAAGCATTTGGCAAGGCCATAGAAGGTATCGGGGCGGTGTGGTTCGTCGGTGTCGATGCCGCGGTTCGTTTCGCTGAGGCCCACGGCATGGATCGAGGAGGCATAGACGACGCGGCGCACGCCGTGGCGGTGCGCGGCCTCCCAGACGTTATAGGCGCCGATGTAGTTGGGGCCGAGAAGCTCTTCGAACGGCTTTTCATCGACGATGGCGCCAAAGTGGATCACCATGTCGGCCCCTTCGAGGAGCGGCTCGACAGTGGCGAAATCGGCGATGTCGGCCTGAACGTAGGTCTCGTTGGGGGCGAGGGCGTCGGGGGCCTCGCGGATATCGGTGCTGACAAGCTCGCGGGCCATTCGGGCCAGGACGGGGCGCAATTCGTTGCCGAGGTTGCCGCGCGCGCCGGTGAGGACGAGTTTGTTGAACATCCCTGTTCTCCTTCAGATCACGGCCCGCTCTAGAAGCGGGCGATTGGCGAGGATACGGTCATAGCCGAGATCCGTGAGGTCAAGCGTCTGGTAGGCGCCATGCAGGATCAATTCGGCGATCCCGCGGCCCATCGCCGGCGACTGTTGCAGGCCGTGGCCCGAGAATCCATTGCAAAAGAGGAAGTTCGGAACCTCGGGATGGGCGCCGATCACCGCGTTCTGGTCGAGCGTGTTATAGGCATAGTGGCCGACCCAGTGGTTGATGACCTTGATCTTCTCAAACGCGGGAACACGGGTGGCGATGGCGGGCCAGACCTTGGTTTCCCAGATGTGATGGTCCATCGAGAAATCGTCGAAGGCGACGGCCGGATCCTCGTCGGGCGGGCAGCCGCACATATAATATTTGCCGTCGGTCCGCATATGCACGCCGGACGGATCGATGGTGAGCGGCAAGTCCTTGGGCAGGGGATCGGCAGCCTGGAAGATCCAGGTGAAGCGGCGGCGCGGTTCGACCGGGATCGACAGGCCGGCCATTTGCGCGGTGACATGGGCGCGAGGGCCCGAGGCGTTGACGATCACGCCCGCGCCGATGGTCTCGCCCGAGGCGAGCGTCACGGCTGTGACCTTGCCTCCCTCGCGGGTGATGCCGGTGACGGAGTTGTGGATGTATTCCGCGCCGCGGGCCCTGGCCTTGCGGCGGAACCAGTCGAAGATCGTGCCGCCGTCGAAATAGCCCTCGTCGACCGGATTGTGGCTGCCGCAGAGGATGCCATCCAGATCGTAGAAGGGCCACTCGGCGGCGATTTCGTCGGGGGTCAGGATACGGGTCGCGGCGCCGAGCCGGTTCTGCATCGCCGCATTGTCCCGCAGCACCTCGGCGAAGGCGGGGGTGTCGGCGAGGTAGAGGTAGCCGAAGGAATGGAGGAGGATATCGGGCGCGGCCTCGTCGTCCATATAGGCTTTGAAATTATGGACGAACTCGGCCCCGAAGCGGCTGATCAGAACGTTCACCTCGGAACCGAACTGCTGGCGGATGCAGGAATTGGTGTGCGAGGTCGAGGCGAATTCATAGCTGGGGTCGCGTTCGACCACGAGGACGCGGCCCTGAAAGGCGGGGTTGCGGGTGAGCCAGAAGGCGGCCGACGAGCCAATCATCGCACCGCCGATGATGACGACGTCGTAGGTCTTGTGGTCGGGTGTCGATATCACCGCAGCGCCTCCGCGATCTCGGATGGGGTCAGGCCATAGTCGTCCTCGGCCGATCTGGCCGAGATATAGCCGAGCTTGAGATCGTTCAGAACAGCCTTTCGATCCCGCGTGCGTGCGGCGCCATAGCCGCCGCCGCCGGGGAAGGAAAGGAGGACACGGGTGCCCTCTTCGACGCGAAATTTGCCCTTGCCGCGCATCACCGCGCCGGTTGAAAGGCGGACCTCGGTCGGGGCGCCATCCGCGGCGCCGTGGCGGCCGCGTGCGGGGTGATCGACGCGGTCGAACATGGCCGAGAAATCAAACTCGTGCCCAACGCGCGCACCGACCTCCATGAATTGCCCAAGGCCGCCGCGATGCTGGCCCGCGCCGCCCGAATCGGGGCGCAGCTCTTTGCGCCAGATGATCACGGGGCCGGCGTGTTCGGTGGCCTCAACGGGCATGGTCATGACGCCCGAGGGGAAGGCCGTGGCATTCAGCCCGTCAAGTGACGGCCGGGCGCCCGCGCCGCCGGAGTTGAAGGTCAGAACCTCGGACCGCCGCCCGCCGGGGCGGGTGGGCCGCAGCGAGACCTGAAAATTGCAGAGCGCGCCCGCGCCTTCGGCGGGAACCGTGGCGGGCAGGATCTGATCAAGCGCGCCAAAGACGGTATCGGGGATCAGGTGGCCGATGACATGGCGCAGGGCCACGGGCGCGGGACGAAGGGCATTGACGATGGTGCCTTCGGGGGCGGTGATCTCGAAAGGTTCGAGGCTGGCCGAATTGTTGGGAATATCCGGCGCGATGGCGCATTTCAGGGCATAGCAGGCATAGGCCTTGGTATAGACCATCGGCACGTTGATGCCTTTGGGGTCCGTCCCGCTGGTGCCGGTCCAATCGCAGGTGATCCGGCCCTCTTCGACCGTGACCTCGCACACAAGGTCAATCGGCTTGGCATAGCCGTCGATCTGCATCGCGGCTTTGGCCGTGGCGCGGGGCAGGGCGGCGATGCGTTCGAGCGTGGCGCGGCGCGAGGCGGTAAGGATGAAATCGCCGATCTCGGCAAGATCGGGGGTCTCGTATTCCGAGAGCATCTCGGAAAGGCGCCGCTGACCGATCTCGTTGCAGGCGGCCAGCGCATAGATATCGCCGATCAGCTGGTCGGGTTCGCGGGTGTTGATCCGCAGGAGCCGCACAAGCGTCATGTCGACCTCGCCCCGATCGGCAAAGCGCATGATAGGGATTTGAAATCCCTCTTCATAAAGCGAATTGCCATCCGCGCCAAAGCCACGCCCGCCGATATCGACGACATGGGCAGTGCAGGCGAAAAAGCCGACCCGCTGGCCCTTGTGGAAGGCGGGGGTCACGACGGTGATATCATGCAGATGCCCCGTGCCCATCCACGGATCGTTGGTGATATAGACATCGCCCTCGCGCATCGTCTCGACGCCGATCTCGCGCATGAAATGCGGGACGGCATCGGCCATGGCGTTGACGTGGCCAGGCGTGCCGGTGACGGCTTGGGCGAGCATCTTTCCTTCGGCGTCATAGACCCCTGCCGAAAGATCGCCCGCCTCGCGCACCGAGGTTGAAAAGGCGGTGCGGACAAGCGCCTGCGCCTGTTCTTCGACAATCGAGATCAGGCGGTTCCACATGATTTGCCTGGCAACGCTCATGACAGCTTCTCCACGTCGATGCAGCCGTCGGCGCGGCCGGTGGCGGCATAACCCGCCGGAACGATGATGGTGGTCTCCGCCTCGGTGACGATGGCGGGCCCGGTGACGCGCTTGCCATCGGACAGGGCGGCGCGCGCGACGACCGGCGCCTCGACTTCGGCGTTTTGCGCGGGGCTGAAAAGGCGGCGGTGGCCGTCTTCCTTGGCCGGCGTGGCATGGGGCGCGGCTGCGGTCGGGGCCACCTCCGCCTGCGGTGTGGTGGCATTCACCGCCCAAACGGTTATTTCGATGGTCAATCCGGCGACGGTTCGGCCAAACAGGGCCGAATATTCTGCCTCGAACAGGGCCTTGAGGGTCTCGGCGGTCGGGTTCGCGGCCTCGTCGGCCGTCAATGCCACGGGGATCTCCCAGCCCTGCCCGACATAGCGCATATAAAGCTTGTGATCGGCAAGAACGGTTGCACCCGGGTCGCAATTGAGGACAAAGCCGCGCGCCTCGTCGCGCAGGGCGGCGAAGATCTCGCGCGCGGCGGCCTCGTCGTAGCGGTCGAGCCGCATGTAGACGGATCGGGTCGCCTCGAACGAATAGGGTGCGCGCAGAAAGCCGATGGCGCTGCCGACGCCCGCTCCGGGCGGGACGATCAGGCGGCTGATCCCGAGCTTTTCACACAACCGCCCCGCATGAAGCGGCGCCGCCCCGCCGAAGGCGATCATCGTGTAGTCGGCCAGATCCTCTCCGTTCTCGACCGCATGGACGCGGGCGGCGTTGGCCATGTTCTCGTCCACGACCTCGCTCACGCCATAGGCGGCGGTGGTCACGTCGAAATCGTCGCGCTCGGCCACGAGAGCCTCAAGCGCCCCGGCCGAAAGCGCCAGATCAAGCGCGATGGAGCCGCCTGCAAAATTGGCGGGATCCAGCCGCCCGAGGATCAGGTCGGCATCCGTCACCGCTGGCCTTTCGCCGCCGCGCATATAACAGGCGGGGCCTGGCTCGGAGCCCGCGCTTTCGGGGCCGACGCGGATCCGGCCGAGGCTGTCGATATGCGCGAGCGATCCGCCGCCCGCGCCGATCTCGACCATGTCGATCACCGGGATCGAGATGGGCATCCCCGAGCCCTTCTTGAAACGGTAGGAACGGGCAACTTCGAAGACCCGCGCGGTCTTGGGCGCCCCGTCGCGGATCAGGCAGATCTTGGCCGTGGTGCCGCCCATGTCAAAGCTGAGAACCCGCGACAGGCCATGCCGCCGCGCCACATCGGCCGCATAGATCGCCCCGCCCGCCGGGCCGCTTTCGACAAGGCGCACGGGGAACTCGGCGGCGTTCTCAAGGCTCATGATTCCGCCGCCCGAATGCATCAGGAAGATCGGGCAGGGCGCGCCCGCCGCCGCCAGCCTGTCGCGCAGGCGGCCGAGATAGGCCTCCATCATCGGTTTGACATAGGCGTTGGCGCAGGTGGTATTGAACCGCTCATATTCCCGCATCTGCGGCGAGACATCGGACGACAGCGAAATCGACACGCCCGGCAGCGAATCCGAGAGCCGGTCGCGCACCATCCGTTCGTGGGCGGGATTGAGATAGCTGTGCAGAAAGCCGACGGCGATCGAGTCGAACCCGCGCAGCTTCTCGACCAGCGCCTCAATCTCGGCCCCCTCCAGAGCGATCAGGATCTTGCCACCGGCATCGACACGTTCCTTGAGGGTAAACCGCCGGTCGCGTGGAATGAGGGGCAGGGGCAGAACGAGATTCAGATCGTATTGCTCGAACCGGCTCTCGGTCCGCATTTCGATCACGTCGCGAAAGCCTTCGGTGGTGATGAAGACTGTCTTGGCTCCGCGCCGCTCGATCAAAGCGTTGGTGGCCAGTGTCGTGCCGTGGATCAACTGGCCGATCTCGGCCATCGCGATACCTGCCTTGGCGCAGACCTGCTCAAGCCCGTCGATGATTGCATCCTCGGGGGCGGAATAGGTTGTCAGGACCTTGGTGGAATAGGTCGCCCCGCTCACCTCGAGCACGACATCGGTAAAGGTGCCGCCGATGTCGGCCCCGGCTCGGATCGTCTTGGATGCCATCTGGCCCTCCCTGAATTCGGGGCGACTATAGCGGGGGGAGTGAATAAGGAAAAATCGCTTTACTGTATCTATAGGATCAAGAATTACGATCCTGTGGCGGCGAGAGCCGCTGCGCGATCTTCGCCGCTTCCGCGATATAGGGCGGCAGGGGATCAAGGTCGCACCGCGCCTCGAAGAAGAGGGCATCGGGCCGCCAACCATAGTCGTCCTCGCGCAGCCGACCCGCGCCGAGATGCTTTTCGATCATCGGTCGGGGCATGCAGGCGATCCCGAGTCCGTCGAGGGTCATTTGCAGGCAAACAGCGTTGTTTGTGGCGGGCACGATCCGAACCTTGGCGTTCGCGCTGCGGAAATGATCGTCAAGCTGCCGATGGGGAACGGTGCCGCGCGGATGGGCGAGGATCGGGTGGCGCGAAAGGTCATCCGCCGAAACCTTGCCGGACGGAAGGTCG
>JAURFB010000062.1 GCA_030827165.1 Marivivens sp. | reverse complement strand
GGCGTTGGGCGACCGTGGGGGTCAGCGCCAATATCGTCGATGCCTCGTTCGATGCGCTGATCGACGCGATCAACTGGAAGCTCGTGCGCGACGGCGCGCCGCACTGATGCACCTTGGGCCTTTGGCAGAGCTGGTCGAGCGAGGCGATCCCGATCGCTTTCTCGCCGCCATGGCCGCGCCGCCCAAGGCGCGGGCGGTGCTGTTGGCGCTCTATGCCGTCAATATCGAAGTGGCCCGCGCCCCTTGGGCCTCGCAAGAACCGTTGATCGCCCGGATGCGGCTTCAGTGGTGGCGCGATGCCTTGGACGCGGTCGAGGCGGGCAAGCCTGTGCAGGGGGGCGAGGCGGCAATGGCTCTTCCGACTGTCCCGAACGTCGATTTCCCCGCCCTGCGTGGCCTGATCGACGCACGGGAATGGGATATCGAGCCGGGATCGTTTGCGACGGAAGCGGAACTTGCCGCGCATATCGACGCAACTGCAGGCGGGCTCATGTGGACGGCCGCGAGGGCGCTTGGCGCACCGCCCGAGGCCGAACCCGTGATCCGCGACATCGCCTTCGCATCCGGCCTGGCGCGATGGCTTCAGGCCGCTCCGGCCCTTGTCGCGGCGGGGCTCCAGCCCTTGCCCGACGAAACCGACGCGGCGATCCGGCGGCTTGCCCAAGAGGCGCGTGCGAAGCTGAAGGCCCGCAAGGGGGCGCAGATCGGGGCAGGCCTTCACGCGGCCCGCGAAAGCTGGCGCGCACCGACGCTTCTGAAACTGGCGGCGCGAGAGCCTGCGCGGGTGCTGGCGGGTGATCTTGGCACGTCCGAGTTCCGCCGCCGGGGCAGCCTTCTCGCGCGGGTCTGGCTGGGTCGCTGGTAAGGGGCAGCAGCCTACTTGTCAGAAGGCCGCAAGGTCAGCCAGATCAGCGCACTGCCCGCAAGGGCCAGGAAGGGGATCATCGCAAGGTTCACGGCCGTCCAGCCTTCGATGGGCGAGCCGCCGGAACAGTTCATCAGCCCGCCCGAGGCGAGCGAGGCGATGGTCACGCAGCCAAAGACAATCATGTCGTTGAAGCCCTGGATCTTTCCGCGCTCGTGCGGGGCGTGGTTGTTGGCCAGCATCGTGGTCGCTCCGATGAAGCCGAAGTTCCAGCCTACCCCAAGAAGGATGAGGCCTGCGTAGAAGCTCACGAGCGACGGCGCGGCATTGGCATCGGCCAATTCGATCCCCGCAAGCGAAGCAAGCCCCGCCGCTGCCAGGATCATAAGGCCAAGCGTCATGATCCGGCTCGTGCCAAAGCGGGCGACAAGGTGGCCGGTGAAGAAGGAGGGAATATACATCGCCAGAACGTGCGCCGAGACGATGTCGGCGCCTGTATTTGTCTCATAGCCGCAGCCCACGACGGCAAGCGGCGTCGAGGTCATCACAAGGTTCATCAGCGCATAGGAGACCATCGCCACGATGATGGCCACGATGATCTTGGGTTGTGAGAGCATCTCGCGCAGCGACCGCGCCTTGGGCGCGTCGGCCACTTCGGATCTGGTTGGCAGAGGCAGCTTGAGGAAGCTGAACAGAAAGACGCCGAAGATATTTATACCGATGATCGTCAGATAGCTGCCGAGGAAGGGCACGATCATGGCATCCATCACCAACTTGTTCAGTTGTGGCCCGAAGATCGCCGAAACAAGCCCGCCGGCCATCACATAGGAAATCGCCTTGGGGCGGAACTCGGCCGAAGCGGTATCGGCAGCGGCGAAGCGGAAAAAGCCCTGAGCCGACATATAGATGCCGGTCAGATAAGAGCCCAGCAGGAACACGAGGAACGACCCATAGTAAAGCCCTGCCGCGCTGATCGCGCTGCCTATGGCGGCCGCGGCGGCCCCGACAAGGAACCCGAACTTGCGGCCGCGCCGCTGCATCAAGGGCGAGAGCCAGGGAGCCGTGGTCATCGAGCCAAAGACGATGGCCGAGATCGGCAGCGTGGCGAAACAGGGGTTGCCGCCGAGCATGCCGCCGGCGAGGCCGCCGATGGTGAAGATCATCGGCATCTGCGCCCCGATGATCGCCTGAGCGATCACCAGAACCGCGACGTTGCGCTTGGCCAGACGATCGTCGATCAGGGCGGAGGGGTGGAGCGTGGTCATGCGTCGGTCCTGTTGGGCGCTCGGCCTAGTCTCTCGGCGCGATCAGGTGCGCAAAAGAGCCGGAAACCGAGCCTTTCACAAGACCCATCGGGCCGATATCCGCGCCTTCTGAGTCATGTGCGACAAAGAGCGGCGGCCCCTCGGCCCTGATGGTGGTCGCATAATGAAATTCGTGGGCCGCCCAGACGCCGGGGAACGGGCCGGCTGCGGAATTTACGGTCCGATAGCCCAGATGCAGGCGCCGCGCGGCGAACGAAGTTTCAAGATCGAGAAGCCCTGCCATCTCATGCCGCGCGCCATCGGCATCGGTGATCGTCTGGCCCAGCACCATATAGCCGCCGCACTCGCCATAGATCGAAACCCCGCGCGCCGCCGCCCTGCGCAGCGACCCGAGGAAGCGGGCGTTGCCGGCGATGCGGTCCGCGTGCAGCTCGGGATAGCCGCCGGGCAGGAATATGAAATCGGCCTCGGGCGCGGGTTCGTCGGCAAGGGGGGAGAAGGTCTGGATCGTCGCGCCGGCGCGCTGCCAATCGGCAAGGAGGTGAGGATAGGCAAAGGCAAAGGCCTGATCCGAGGCCACGGCGATCGACGAGGCGGGGGCAGGGATCGGCGCAAGTGGCTGGGCCGGGGGCAGGGGTGCGGCAAGTTTGACAAGCGCGTCAAGGTCGATGCCCGCCTCGACCCGGTCGGCAGCGGCGTCGAGAAAGGCATCAAGGTCGGGCCGCTCGCCCGCCTGCACAAGTCCAAGGTGGCGCGAGGGCTGCGAGAGCGCGCGGTCGCGCCGGATCGCGCCGAGGACAGGCAGCCCAAGCGGCGCAAGAGCGCGGGCAAGGATCGCTTCGTGCCGTTCCGATCCGGTGGCGTTGAGGATCACGCCCGCGATCTTCACCGTGGGGTCAAAGCCCGCAAAGCCCCGCACGAGAGGCGCCACCGAACCTGCCAGCCGCGAGGCATCGACAACCAGCACCACCGGCAGGCCGAGGATACGCGCAAGATCGGCGGTCGCGCCTTTGCCATCCGGCGGTGCGCCGTCAAAAAGGCCCATCGCCCCTTCGATCAGCAGCAGCCCCTCGCCCGATGCCAACGTCCTCACGCGCTCCGGCGTCATCGCCCAGGCATCCAGATTGGGGCAAGGCCGCCCGCAGGCGGCTTCGTGAAAGCGCGGGTCGATATAATCAGGGCCGGACTTTGCGCCGCGCACATCCGCGCCGCGCCGTGCAAGCGCCCTCAGTAAGCCAAGGGTCATGGTGGTCTTGCCCGATCCCGACGAGGGGGCCGCAAGGATCAGGCCGGGCATCCTCAGGCGCTTTCGGCTGGTCTGCCGCGGCCGAGCGGATCGAGGTTGCGCGGCGCCTCGCCACTGGCCATCCCTTGCCAGTCGAGCACCTGCCTCATCAACACCGAGCGCCCGACGCAGACAATCGCGGGCGGCTCAAGACCCGAGGCGGCGAGGTCGGCCTCAAGGGCGCCGAGCGTGGTTTCCAAGACCCGCTGGCGGTGCGTGGTCGCGTCGGAGACGACGGCCACCGGCTCAGAGGCGGGGCGACCGGCGGCGAGGAGCGCGCCGGAAATCTGTCCGATATGTTTCATTCCCATATAGATCACCAGGACCTGGCTCGCCTGGCTGATCGCCGCCCAATCGAGCGTATTCGGCGTCTCTCCCGATTGGTCATGGCCGGTGATGAAGGTGACCGACTGGTTCACATCGCGGTGCGTCACGGGGATGCCGGCATAGGCGAGGCCACCGATTCCGGCGCTGATGCCGGGGATGATCCGCACCGGCACGCCGTGTTGAACGAGGGTTTGCGCCTCTTCGCCGCCGCGCCCGAACACGAAAGGATCGCCTCCCTTGAGCCGCAGCACCCGCTTGCCGGCCCGCGCCATATCGACAAGCTGGAGCGATATATCCCGCTGTGCCGCCGACGGCTTGCCGCCGCGCTTGCCGGCATAGATCTTCTCGGCCTGCGCCGCCCAGTCCAGAATGCGCTCGTCCACGAGGGCGTCGTAGATCACCACATCCGCCTGTTGCAGCGCATTCAAGGCGTGCAGGGTCAGAAGCCCCGGATCACCGGGCCCTGCGCCGCACAGCCAGACCCAGCCGGGTTCAAGCCGGGGCCAGTCGTTTGCGGGAAGTGTGGGCGATTCCGTCATGGCACCGTTATGGGGAAACTGGGGCCGCGGGGAAAGATGGCAAACGACGCATGAATCGAGATTGGCGTCAGAGGGGTGCGGGTGTAGGCTTCGGGGATGGATCAGACCCCTGCGACGACCCTTCGGAAAGGCTGGACCACCGGCGCCTGCGCGACCGCGGCGACGAAGGCCGCGCTTTTGCGGCTTTGGGGTGGGGCTTGGATGGATGAGGTTGAGATTACCCTCCCCAAGGGCGAGCGCCCGCGCTTTGCCGTCGCGCATCGGGCGGAGGGTGAAGGCTGGGCCGAGGCGGGCATCATCAAGGATGCGGGCGACGATCCGGACGTGACCCACGGCGCACTGATCGTCGTGCGTGTCGAAGCCTCGGACGGCGGCGTGGTGTTCCGCGCGGGCAAGGGCGTCGGCACCGTCACCAAGGCGGGTCTGCCGATCGCGGTGGGCGAGCCGGCGATCAATCCCGTGCCGCGCGCGATGATGGACGAAGTGGTCGCCGAGATTGCCGCCGCCGCAGGCCGTGCGCCGGATGTGACGATCACTGTGTCGGTCCCCGGCGGCGAGGCTTTGGCCGCGAAAACATGGAACCCGCGGCTCGGCATCGTCGGGGGGCTCTCGATTCTCGGCACGACCGGAATCGTGCGTCCGTTCTCCTGTTCGGCCTGGATTGCCTCGATCCATCGCGGAATCGACGTGGCGCGGGCGGCGGGGCTGACCCATCTTGCCGGATCGACCGGCGCGACAAGCGAGGCGGTGGTGAAGGCGCTCCACGATCTGCCCGACTCGGCACTTCTCGATATGGGGGATTTCCTCGGTGGCGTGGTGAAATACCTTGCCAAAAATCCCGTAGACCGCCTCACCATCGCAGGCGGCATCGGCAAGATGACCAAAGCGGCGCAGGGCGCGATCGATCTGCATTCGGGGCGGAGCCAGGTGGATTTCGCGGCCCTGGCCGAGCGGATGGGGGATGCTCGTTTGGTTGCGGCCAATACCGCGCTTGAAGCCTATCACCTCTGTCCCGAGATGGCCGGAGCCGTGGCTTGTGACGCCCAAGCCCGGATCGCCGCGCTTTTGCCGCAGACAGCCGTCGATGTGGTGATCATCGACCACGCGGGGTCAATTCTGGCGAGGGCCGGGGTATGACTGTCCTACTCCTTGCCGGAACTGCCGAGGGCCGTCATATCGCGGCCGCGATGGCCGGAGAGAAGATCGACGGCCATGCCTCGATCGCGGGTGTCACCGAGGATCCTGCTGAGCTGGCCTTGCCCACGCGTGTTGGCGGTTTTGGCGGCGCCGAAGGCTTTGAAGCCTTTCTTGACGATCGGGCGATCCGGGCCGTGGTCGATGCCACGCACCCTTTTGCAGCGCGGATCACAGGCCGCACGGCAGCCATCTGCGCGGCGCGGGGGATGCCCTATCTCCATGTCTTGCGGCACCCCTGGACAGAAGAAGAGGGCGACGACTGGATCCACGTCGCCTCGGTTGAAGAGGCCGTCCTGGCTATCCCCGCCGGCGCCTGCGTCTTTCTTTCGACCGGTCGGCAAACACTGACCGAGTTTGCGGGCCTTGAGGGGCGCAGGGTTATTTGCCGGGTGATCGATCCTCCCCGCGAGCCCTTTCCCTTTGAGGGGGGCGAATACGTGATTGGCCGTCCCTCGCGCCATGTCGAGGACGAGGCGGCGCTTTTGTCGGCGCTCGGAGTGGATGTGATCATCACCAAGAATTCGGGCGGGCCGGGACGGGGCAAGCTCGACGCGGCTCGGGGCCTTGGTCTTGATGTTGTGATGATTGCCCGCCCGCCCGTGCCGCAAGCCGACCGTGTGGCAACACCCGCCGAGGCGCTCGACTGGATCCGTGCCCTGTGAGTCTTGGCCGCATCATCGAGGGGCCGGCCTGCGTGGCCGAAGGGGCGGCATGGCTGGCCGCGGGCGAGCCGCGTTTTGCAGAGGCGCTGGCGATTTGCGGGCCGCTGCCGCTGAGGCGGACGGCGGACGGGTTCGGGGCGCTCTTGTCCGCCATCGTCGGCCAGCAGGTGAGCGTCGCTTCGGCCGCGGCGATCTGGAAACGGCTCGAAGAGGCCGGGCTCACGGAAGAAGACGCTGTCGCCGCAGCCGCGCCCGAGGCCCTGCGCGCGGCGGGCCTGTCGCGCCCGAAGATCACCTATGCCCAAGGGCTGGCACGGGCAGAGATCGACTTTGCGGGGCTACGCGTTCGGTCCGATGACGAGGTGATCGCCACCCTGACGGCAGTAAAGGGCATCGGCCTCTGGACCGCCGAGATCTATGCCATGTTCGCCCTCGGTCGGGCTGATGTTTTCGCCGCCGGTGATCTGGCCTTGCAGGAAGCCGCACGCGTTCTCTTTGATTTGCCGGAACGACCAAGCCCTGCCCTCCTGCGGGCGATGGCCGAAGGCTGGTCGCCGTGGCGGGCGGTTGCGGCGCGGCTTTTGTGGGCCTACTACAGGCAGGTCAAACAACGGGAAGGCATCCGATGACACGAGCACTGACGGCGGAACGGCGCGAGTCCCTTTCGGGCGAATTGCGCTCGGCGGTGATCTTTTTGCATGGCTATGGCGCCAACGGAGCCGACCTGATCGGCCTTGCCGACCCTTTGGCCGAGCATCTGTCCGATACGCTCTTCATCTCGCCGGATGCGCCTGAAAACTGCGCCGGTTCGCCCTTGGGCTACCAGTGGTTCCCGATCCCGTGGATCGACGGCGCGAGCGAAGAGGAAAGCGAGGCGGGGCTCTTTCGCGCTGCGGAAGACCTCAACGCCTTTCTTGATGGCGTGATGGTGGACGAGGATCTCTTGCCCGAACAGGTGATGGTCTTCGGCTTTTCCCAAGGCACGATGATGGCGCTGCACGTCTTGCCGCGCCGCGAGGATGCGGTTGCGGGGATCTGCGCCTTTTCGGGTCGGCTCTTGCAGCCCGAGAGCCTGTCTGACGAGGCACAATGCCGCCCGCCGGTTCTGCTGGTGCATGGCGATGCCGACGAGGTTGTGCCGATTCAGTCCATGGCGCAGGCGGCGGAAGGATTGCAGGCGGCAGGCTGGGAGGAAATCTACGCCCACGTCATGCGCGGCACCGGCCACGGCATCGCTCCCGACGGGCTTTCGGTGGCGCTCGCCTTCATGCGCGAACGGCTCGGCTACGCCTGAGGCGCCTTGTCCGGCCGTGACGCATCAATGCCGCCCGACCACGAGATCATGTAGGACTTGCCAGTCGGCATACGCCAGATATAGTGGGCGCACGGCAGGAGCGGGGCTCCCGCTCTGGTGCCGGTCAGGCAGGCAGGGCGAGGAACGAGTCACCATGGATGGCGCCGATTTCAGGACCGAATTTGTCAGGGATCCCGGATCTCTTCGCTCGCATCCCGCGTTGGTCCTCAACGCGGATTTCCGGCCGCTCTCCTATTATCCCCTCTCGCTCTGGCCCTGGCAGGAGGCGATCAAGGCGGCCTGGCTCGACAGGGTCGATATCGTAGCCGAATATGACGAGGTGGTCAGAAGCCCGTCCACGGTAATCAAGATACCCTCGGTCGTTGTCCTGAAAGATTACGTCAAACCCCAAAAGCGCGTGGCCTTCACGCGCTTCAATCTTTTCTTGAGGGACGAGTTCTGCTGTCAGTATTGCGGCTCGAAAGGCGATCTGACCTTTGATCACGTGGTCCCGCGCGCGCGGGGCGGCGTCACCAGCTGGGAAAACGTGGTGGCCGCCTGCGCGCCGTGCAACCTAGCGAAAGGCTCGAAAAGCCTGCACCGCTCGGGCCTGACCCTGCGCAGACCGCCGCGCCAGCCTTCGTCGGACGAGCTTCGCAATCACGGCCGCAAGTTTCCGCCCAACCATCTGCACGACAGTTGGGTCGATTATCTCTATTGGGACGCCGAGCTCGACGCCTGAGGCGCGACCTATTCCTTTCTGCAACCTTGATGCTAGACTTGGGCGAAGCATCCCGCTACAAGGCGCGCAAATGCGGCGTTAGCGCTAACGAAGCGCACAACACGTGCCAGCGGCGGCGGAGAGAGAAATGGTTTCGCGTGTCATCCCTGTCGATTATTTCGACCTCGTAATTTTCGGCGGCACCGGCGATCTGGCCCGGCGCAAGATCTTGCCCGGCCTGTTCCGTCGCTTTCTTGGCGGGCAGATGCCGGATACGTCTCGGATCATCGGCGCGGCGCGGAGCGAGTTGGATGATGCCGGCTTCAGGGCGCTCGTCGCCGAGTCAATCGCCGAATTCGGCGGGCGCGAGGCCAAGGATACTGCCGCGATCGAACGCTTTCTTGACCGCCTGCGCTATGTGGCGATTGACGCCAAGGGCGGGGCCGGCTGGGAAAACCTTGCGGCGCTGATGCGCGATGGGGTTGTCCGCGCCTTCTATTTCTCGGTCGCTCCGGCGCTGTTCGGCGATCTGGCGGAGCGCCTGCACAAACACGGGATCACCAACGCCCAGAGCCGGGTCGTTGTCGAAAAACCGTTCGGTCGCGATCTGGCGACGGCGAAGGCGCTCAACGCCACCCTCGCGTTGCATTTCGACGAGAAACAGATCTACCGGATCGACCACTATCTGGGCAAAGAGACCGTGCAGAACCTGATGGCGGTTCGCTTCGGCAATGTCTTGTTCGAGCCCCTGTGGAACAACCACTATGTCGACCACATCCAGATCACTGTGGCCGAGACCGTCGGCGTCGAGGGGCGCGGCGCCTATTACGACACATCGGGCGCCATGCGTGACATGGTGCAGAACCACCTGATGCAGCTTCTGTGCCTGATCGCCATGGAGCCGCCAAGCATGTTCGATGCCGACGCGGTGCGCGACGAAAAGCTCAAGGTGATCCGCGCGCTTCAGCCGGTCGATCCACACCATATCGTTCGTGGGCAGTATGATGCCGGGGTCAAGGGCGCGTCCTACCGCGAGGATGCGGGCGAGCCGCGCTCGCACACCGAAAGCTTTGTCGCCATGAAATGCCATATCGCCAACTGGCGATGGGCGGGGGTGCCGTTCTACCTGCGCACGGGCAAGCGTATGAAGACCCGCAGCTCCGAGATTGCCGTTGTGTTTCAGGATCTGGGCCATTCGATCTTCGAAGGCGACGAGGCGCGCCATCGCAACATCCTCTCGATCCGGTTGCAACCGAACGAGGGCATGGACCTTCAGGTTACGATCAAAGAACCGGGGCCGGGGGGAATGCGCCTGATCGACGTGCCGCTCGATATGAGCTTTGCCGAGGCGCTCGGGCCAGAGGCCGAGGAAGTGCCCGACGCCTATGAGCGGCTCATCATGGACGTGATCCGCGGCAACCAGACGCTTTTCATGCGCGGCGACGAGGTCGAGGCGGCCTGGGCCTGGACCGATCCGATCATCGAAGGCTGGGTGCGGCGCAATGACGTGCCCAAGCATTATGAGTCTGGCTCTGCGGGGCCCGAGGATGCCATGATGCTGATGCATCGCGACGGCCGCCGCTGGCGCGACATCAAAAGCTAAACCGGAGGCTGCCCGTGAAGCTCATACCCTATCCCGACAGCGAGATGATGATGATGGACCTTGCCAATGTATTGGCGGGGGAAATTGAAAGGGCGCTGATCGGCGAAGACCGGGCGACGCTGGCGGTTACTGGCGGCGAGACGCCCGGACCGATGTTCGATGTTCTGTGCGCCGCTGATCTGGAGTGGGATCGGGTCGACGTCATGCTTACCGACGAGAGGTGGGTGCCCGAAAGCTCCGAGCGGTCCAATTCCCGGCTGGTGAAAGAGCGCCTGCTCGTCAATCGCGCGGCAGCGGCGACCTACCTCCCGCTCTATGCCTCTATCGAAGAACCCGAACATGCGCTCGAAGGGCTGGAACTTGCGATCGCGCCGAAACTGCCGATATCGGTCCTGATTCTGGGAATGGGCGCGGATATGCACACCGCCTCGCTGTTTCCGGGGTCGGACGACCTCGATGCAGCGCTGCACGGCGGCAGGATTCTCTATTCGGCCCGTGCCGAGGGCATTCCGGAGGCCCGCGTGACCCTCTCGGCCCGGGTTTTGAACGGGGCAATTGCCAAGCATCTGGTGATAGTTGGCAATCACAAGCTCAAGGCGCTCGAACGTGCCAAGACCCTGACACCCGAGGAGGCACCGATCGCCGCCTTCCTGTCGGGGCTGACGGTTCACTGGGCGGAAAGCTGATCCATGTGGGATGATCTTCGCGCGCATCATGCCCGAACCGCCCATCGGCGGATCGAGACCCTCTTTGACGGCAAGCGGGCCGAGGATTTTTCCGTGCGCGTCGGGGATACGCTGTTTGATTATTCCAAGACGAATATCGATGCGGCGGGCCGCGATCTGCTGATCGGCCTTCTGGACAAGGCCAGGGTGGCCGACCGCCGCGCGGCGATGTTTTTGGGCAAGGCGATCAACGAGACCGAAAATCGCGCTGTCTTGCATACCGCGTTGCGCAACCTCGACGGCGGGCCGGTCAAGGTGGGCGGGCAGGATGTGATGCCCGAGGTTCTGGCGACCCTGAGGCGGATGGAAGGCTTTGCCGACAAGATCCGCTCGGGCGTTTTCAAAGGGCAGGGCGGAGCGATCACCGATGTGATCAATATCGGCATCGGGGGGTCCGATCTCGGCCCAGCGATGGCCGTGCGCGCGCTTTCGCCCTATCACGACGGCCCGCGCTGTCATTTCGTCTCCAATGTCGATCCCGGCGATATCGCCGATGTGCTGCGCCGCTGCGATCCCGCGACGACGCTGGTGATTGTCGCTTCCAAGACCTTCACCACCATCGAGACTATGACCAACGCCCATACCGCGCGGGCCTGGATGTCGGAGGCTGTCAGGGAACCCGCGGCGCAGTTCGTGGCGCTCTCGACCTCGAAGAGCAAGACCGAAGCCTTTGGAATCCCTGCCGAACGCGTGTTTGGCTTTGCCGATTGGGTGGGCGGGCGCTACTCGGTCTGGGGCCCGATCGGGCTTTCGCTGATGATCGCCATCGGCCCCGAGGCGTTCCGCGCCTTCTTGCGCGGCGGGCAGGAGATGGACCGCCATTTCCGCGACGCCGACTGGCACGAGAATATGCCGGCACTCCTTGCGCTCGTCGGCATTTGGCACGCGCAGGTTTGCGGCTATGCCTCCCGTGCGGTCCTTCCCTATGACAACCGGCTCGGCCGCCTTCCGGCCTATCTCCAGCAGCTCGAGATGGAGAGCAACGGCAAACGTGTGAGCATGGATGGCGCCGATCTGAATGTGCAGAGCGGGCCCATCGTTTGGGGCGAGCCGGGCACCAACGGACAGCACGCTTTCTATCAACTGATCCATCAAGGCACACGGGTCGTTCCTTGCGAATTCCTGATCGCCGCGCGCGGGCACGAGGAGGAACTGCATCATCAGCAGCAGTTGCTGATCGCCAATTGTCTCGCCCAGTCCGAAGCCCTGATGAAGGGCCGCAGCCTCGACGAGGCGCGCGCGCGGATGGAAAAGGCGGGCTTTGAGGGCGACGAGCTTGAACGGCAAGCGCGGCATCGGGTCTTTGAAGGCAACCGCCCCTCGACGACGCTCGCCTATCTGCGCCTTGACCCTTTCACGCTTGGTCAGATCATCGCGCTCTACGAGCATCGGGTCTTTGTCGAGGGAGCTATCCTCGGCATCAACTCTTTCGATCAATGGGGGGTCGAGCTGGGCAAAGAGCTCGCCACCGCGCTCCAGCCGATCGTGGAGGGCACAGTGCCCGCAACTGGCAAAGATGGCTCGACCGCGGGGCTGGTCGGTTTTCTCAAGGGACATGGCGCCTAAGGAACCGCGGCCCTTTCTTTTGGCCAAAAATACTCGAATTCCACATCGACCATCGGCGCAAGAGGCCGGTGGTCGATGCGTTTTCAGTCATCAGACCGCAGCGGTGACGATGATCTCGACAAGATACTCGGGGCCGGCCAACTTGGCCTCGCCCGTGTAGCGGGCGGGCGCGTTGCCCGGCGAGACCCACTCATCCCAGACAGAATTCATCGCAGCAAAGCCGGTGGCGATGTCTGAAAGCCAGATCTGCGCAGTGATCAGCCTGGATTTGTCGGAGCCGGCGGCGGCGAGCAGGCGGTCGATCTCGGCCAGAACGGTTCGCGTCTGGGCGGTCACGTCGTCGCCGGGGTTGCCGACCTGGCCGGCGAGGTAAACGGTGCCGTTGTGAACGACGGCCATGCTCATGCGCTTGCCAAACTGCTGTCAGACGGCGCCGGTACTCTGCGCGAATAGTAGAAGGTGCCGCATTTGGAGAAGAGATAGTGGTTCGAGTGGTCTACCATGTGGTCTACCCGTTTGCTGATCAAGAATAAAAATCCTTGCCAATCAAGACGCTAGACCGTGAACCTCGGAGCTTTTTGGAGCGGGTAGCGGGAATCGAACCCGCGCGTTCAGCTTGGGAAGCTGACAGGCTACCATTACATCATACCCGCCTACAGGCGCTGAGATAGTCTTGCCGGGGCGGGCGCGTCAAGGCCCGACCCATCGGCTTAGCCCCGCCGCCGCCGCCGGCCACCCCCATCGCCCGGTGCCATGCCCGACGCGCCGAAGGCGACATGGGGCAGGGGGGCGATCTTGGCCAGTTCCGGGAAGGGATCGGTCGCATGCGGGATCGCGTTGGCATTGACGAAATGCTCTTGAAAGCGCGGCTCGATGGCGGTCTCCACCTTGTCGATGGTTTTGACCACCGCCTCGATGCGCGTGCGCGCGGCGCGGTTGCACAGCGCGATCCGTGCACCATGACCCGCCGCATTGCCCGCACTCATCACATGGTCGAGGGTCACATCGGGGATCATGCCCAAGACCATCGCGTGCTTGGGGCTGATATGGGCGCCAAAGGCCCCCGCCAGAACGACGCGGTCGACCTTGTCCACGCCGCGCTTGTCCATGAGCAGCCTCGCGCCGGCGTATAGCGCGGATTTGGCAAGCTGGATGGCGCGGATATCACCTTGGGTCACGGCGATGCGCGGCCCGCCCGTTTCAGTCGCGTCATGGACCAGATAGCCAAAGGTGCGTCCCGTCGGCTCACACCGCGCCGTGCCGGTGACATCCGGCCCCCCGATCAAGCCCGAGGCGTCAAGAAGCCCCGCCATGCGCATTTCGGCCACAGCCTCGATGATGCCAGAGCCGCAGATGCCGGTGACGCCGCTGTCTTTCGTGGCTTCGGCAAAGCCCGCATCATCCGACCACAGATCGCAGCCGATGACGCGGAACCGCGGTTCCTTGGTCGCAGGATCGATCTCGATGCGCTCGATGGCACCGGGGGCGGCACGTTGGCCTGCGCTGATCTGTGCGCCCTCGAATGCGGGGCCGGTGGGCGAGGAACAGGCCAGAACGCCCGATTTGTCACCCAAAAGGATCTCGGCATTGGTGCCGACATCGACGATCAGC
>JAURFB010000059.1 GCA_030827165.1 Marivivens sp. | reverse complement strand
TGGAGGAAACACTACAACACAAAGCGACCCCACAGTGCTCTGGGCTACCGCCCACCGGCCCCCGAATCCATCATCCCGATGGAACCCAAGCCAATCATGCACTAACATTCAAATTGGACCAGTCACATGGGGCTGATCACTGTAGGCGACGGTATCCGATTGTATGCAGAAAAGGGCTTGCCGCATCGGGGGCGAATCCACTAAAGCGAGGATGTGCGACGGGAGAACTGGACCCGCCAGTGCCGAAGGAGCAACCGCCCCGGTAAACTCTCAGGCAAACGGACCGACGGACACCTAGAACTCTGGAGAGAGGCGCACAAGCGCACGCCGAAGGGATAACGATCTCAGGCGAAAGGACAGAGGGGGCATCGAAGAGCGGGCGCAAGCACGCGACGATGCCGGACGGTCATGCGCCACCGGTGATACTGGAGGAATGATGACCGACTTGAAGCGCACCCCGCTTTACGACCTGCACTTTGAACTCGGCGCCAAAATGGTCCCCTTTGCTGGCTATGAGATGCCTGTGCAATACCCTATGGGCGTCATGCAGGAACACCTGCACACCCGCGCCAAGGCCGGCCTCTTCGACGTGAGCCACATGGGCCAGATCATCCTGCGCGCAAAATCCGGCGCCACCGCCGATGCAGCCCTTGCGCTCGAGGGCCTCGTGCCGGTCGATATCCTTGGCCTCAAGGAAGGCCGCCAGCGCTATGCCCTCTTCACCAACGATCAGGGCGGGATCCTTGACGATCTGATGGTCGCCAACCGCGGCGATCACCTGTTCCTTGTCGTCAACGCCGCCTGCAAAGAGGCTGACGCCGCCCACCTTGCCGCGCACCTGTCGGGCGCTTGCGAAATCGAGGTGATCACCGATCGCGCCCTTCTTGCCCTGCAAGGCCCCGATGCCGAAGCCGCGCTTGCCGCCCACGTGCCGACGGTGGCCGAGATGGCCTTTATGGATGTGATTATCGCGCCATCCCCCTTTGGGGAGCTCTGGATTTCCCGCTCCGGCTATTCCGGCGAAGACGGCTATGAGATTTCCTTTGTCAACGATCAGGCCGTGGCTCTGACCCGCGCTCTTCTGGCCGATGATCGCGTCGCCCCCATCGGCCTTGGCGCCCGCGACAGTCTCCGCCTCGAGGCGGGCCTGTGCCTCTACGGCTCTGACCTCGACACCACGACGACCCCTGTTGAGGCCGCGCTCAACTGGTCCATGCAGAAGGCCCGCCGCGCTGGTGGCGATCGCGAAGGCGGCTTCCCCGGCGCGCCCCGCATCCTTTCCGAGCTGGCAAACGGCCCCGCGCGCTTGCGGATTGGCCTTCTGCCAGAGGGCCGCGCCCCCATGCGCGCCGACACCCCGCTTTTCGCTTCGGAGACCGGCGGCGAGCCGATTGGCACAGTCACTTCGGGCGCCTTCGGCCCATCGATCGGGCGGCCCATGTCGATGGGCTATGTCGCGACAGAATTTTCCGCCGCGGGCACCCAAATCTGGGGTGAGGTGCGTGGCAAAAGACTTCCCGCGGTGGTAACGGCCATGCCATTCCGCCCGGCCGGATACAAACGCTAAGTCCAACTGGAGAAACAAGAAATGAAATACACCGAAGAACACGAATGGCTCCGCGTCGAGGGTGATCTAATCGTCGTCGGCATCACCGAACACGCCAGCGAGCAGCTGGGCGATATCGTCTTCGTCGACCTGCCCGAGGCCGACTCCGAGGTTGCCAAGGACGACGAGGTTACCGTGATCGAGAGCGTCAAGGCCGCCTCCGACATCCTCGCCCCGCTCGACGGAACCGTTGTCGAGGTGAACGACGTGCTCGCCGACAATCCGGGCCTCGTGAACGAGGACCCGCTGGGCGATGGCTGGTTCTTCAAGATGAAGGTCGAAGATCTCTCGGTCCTCGACGATCTGATGGACGAAGCCGCCTATAAGGATTTCATCGGCTAATCCTACGCCGTTGATGCTGATCCTGTGGGGGCGGCAGTCGCCCCCGCGACACCCCTAATTGCCCCTTTGGGAGAGGCACCATGCCGTTTGAACCGACCGATTATCTTCCCTACGATTTTGCCAACCGCCGCCACATCGGCCCCTCGCCCGAGGAAATGGCCGAGATGCTCAAAGTTGTCGGCGCCGAAAGCCTCGATGCGCTGATCGACGAAACCGTGCCGCGCTCGCTGCGCCAGCACGAGCCCCTCGATTTCGGCAAGCCCAAGTCGGAGGGCGAGCTTCTCTTCTTCCTCGGTCAGGTTGCCAAGAAAAACCAGGTTCTGACCTCGCTGATCGGTCAGGGCTATTACGGCACGGTCACGCCCCCTGCGATCCAGCGCAACATCCTTGAAAATCCGGCGTGGTATACTGCCTATACCCCCTATCAGCCCGAGATTTCCCAAGGCCGCCTCGAGGCGCTTCTCAACTATCAGACCATGATCTGCGATCTAACAGGTCTCGAGATCGCCAACGCCTCGCTCCTCGATGAAGCGACCGCCGCCGCCGAAGCCATGACCATGGCGCAGCGGGTGGCGAAATCGAAGGCCAAGGCCTTCTTTGTCGATCAGGATTGCCACCCCCAGAACATCGCCGTGATCCAGACCCGCGCCGCGCCGCTGGGCATCGAGGTGATCGTCGGCAATCCCGACGAGATCGACGCCGAAGCCGTCTTTGCCGGCATCTTCCAGTATCCTGGCACCTATGGCCATGTGCGCGATTTCTCGGACGTGATCGCCAAACTCCACGCCGCCAAGGCTATTACCATCGTCGCCGCCGATCCCTTGTCGCTGACGCTTCTGAAAGAGCCGGGCGCGATGGGCGCCGATATCGCTGTGGGCTCGACACAGCGCTTTGGTGTGCCCCTCGGCTACGGCGGCCCGCACGCCGCCTATTTCGCCTGCAAAGACGAATATAAACGCTCCATGCCGGGCCGTATCGTCGGCGTTTCCGTCGATAGCCACGGCCATCCGGCCTATCGCCTCTCGCTCCAGACCCGCGAGCAGCACATCCGCCGCGAGAAGGCGACCTCCAACGTCTGCACCGCGCAGGCGCTTCTGGCCGTCATGGCCTCGATGTATGCCGTGTTCCACGGGCCCAAGGGCCTTCAGGCGATCGCCCAGCGGATTCACCGCAAGACCGTTCGCCTTGCCCGCGGCCTCGAAGAGGCGGGCTTCAAGGTCGAACCGGCGGTGTTCTTCGACACGATCACCGTTGAAGTTGGCCCGCTTCAGGCGGCCGTCATGCAGCTTGCCGTCGAGAACGGCATCAACCTGCGCAAGATCGGCTCCAGCAGGGTCGGCATCAGCCTTGACGAGCGCACCCGCCGGTCGACTATCGAAGCCGTCTGGCGCGCCTTCGGCATCGACCGCAAGGATGACGACCTGACCCCCCGCTACCGCGTGCCCGAAGAGCTGCACCGCCAGAGCGAGTATCTCACCCACCCGATCTTTCACATGAACCGCGCCGAGACCGAGATGATGCGCTATATGCGCCGCCTCTCGGACCGCGACCTCGCGCTTGATCGCGCGATGATCCCGCTTGGCTCGTGTACCATGAAGCTTAACGCTGCGGTCGAGATGATGCCGATCACATGGCCCGAGTTTGCCTTCCTGCACCCCTTCGTGCCGCTTGATCAGGCGGCGGGTTATCAGGAGGTGATTACCGATCTTTCGGCCAAGCTCTGCACCATCACCGGCTATGACGCCATGTCGATGCAGCCCAACTCGGGCGCGCAGGGCGAATATGCCGGCCTTCTGACGATCATGGCCTATCACCGCGCCCGAGGTGATAATGAGCGCAAGATTTGCCTCATCCCCGTCTCGGCCCACGGCACCAACCCCGCCTCGGCCCAGATGTGTGGCATGGATGTGGTCGTCGTGAAATCGACCGAAGAGGGCAATATCGACGTCGCCGATTTCCGCGCCAAAGCGGAAGCTGCGGGCGATCGTCTTGCCGCCTGCATGATCACCTATCCCTCGACCTTCGGTGTGTTCGAAGAAACCGTCCGCGAGGTCTGCGAGATCACGCACCAATTCGGCGGTCAGGTTTATATCGACGGCGCCAACATGAACGCCATGGTCGGCCTTGCCCGACCCGGCGATCTGGGCGGCGATGTGAGCCACCTCAACCTGCACAAGACCTTCGCCATCCCGCATGGCGGCGGCGGCCCCGGCATGGGCCCGATCGGCGTCAAAGCGCACCTCGCGCCCTATTTGCCCGGTCACTCCGAAACCGGCGGCGCCGAAGGTCCCGTTTCGGCGGCGCCGTGGGGGTCTGCCTCGATCCTCCTGATCTCATGGGCCTATGTGTTGATGATGGGGGGCAGGGGCCTGACGCAGGCGACGAAAGTGGCGATCCTCAACGCCAACTACATCGCCAAGCGTCTCGAGAAGGGCTATGAAATCGCCTATTCGGGCCGCAACGGCCGCGTTGCGCATGAGTGCATCCTCGACACTCGCCCCTTTGCCGACAGTGCTGGTGTTTCGGTTGACGATATCGCCAAGCGCCTGATCGACAACGGCTTCCACGCGCCAACCATGAGCTGGCCGGTAGCTGGCACGCTGATGGTCGAGCCGACCGAATCTGAGACCAAGGCCGAGCTGGACCGCTTCTGCAACGCCATGCTCGATATCCGCGCCGAGATCGCGCGGATCGAGGCGGGCGACTGGCCGCAGGACAACAACCCGCTCTGCAACGCGCCCCACACGGTCGAAGACCTCGTGTCCGACTGGGATCGCCCCTATACCCGCAAAGAGGGCTGCTTCCCGGCAGGCTCATTCCGCGTCGACAAATACTGGTCGCCCGTCAACCGCGTCGACAACGTCTATGGTGACAGGCACCTCATCTGCACCTGCCCGCCGCTCGAGGATTATATCGAAGCGGCCGAATAGGCAGCGGCACAGCACAAAAAGAGCGGGGGGCCAGCTGCCCCCCGTTTCATTTCCAGCGATCTGTGCCTGATCAACCCGGCGACATGCCCCGCAGCCGTTCGGACCGGCATCTGGCAGCCCACATGGGGTCTCGAGATCACCGAGCCGATCCTCATTCGCGACAGCGGCCCCGCCGAGCCCTTCTGCCACCGCCCCCGCAAGCTCTTCGTGAAGGACTGAGCATGAGCGCCGCCATGACGGAACGCTCGGTCGAGATCCTGCGCGATCTGATCGCCTTTCCGACCATCTCAACCGACAGCAACCTTGCGATGATCGACTATCTTGCGGGATGCCTCGGCGCCTTGGGCGCGCGTGTCATCATCACCCGCGACGAAACCGGCCAAAAGGCCAATGTCCTCGCCACCCTCGGGCCGGACGTGAAGGGCGGGGTGCTTCTGTCGGGGCATTCCGATGTTGTCCCCGTCACCGATCACGACTGGACGACCGATCCCTTGGCCCTCTCCGAAGCCGATGGCCTCCTCTATGGGCGCGGCACCTGCGACATGAAAGGCTTTATCGCCGCCGCCGTGGCGCTGGCTGAAAGCGTCGATCCTGCCGCTCTCAGACGCCCCCTCCATTTCGCTTTCACTCACGACGAGGAAACTGGTTGCCTCGGCGCGGGGCACCTCGTCAAAGACCTCGGGGCCCGTGGCATCGTTCCCGACATCGCCATCATCGGCGAGCCGACCGAGATGAAGATCATCGAGGGCCACAAGGGTTGCTATGAATACACGACCCGTTTCACCGGCCTCGAAGGCCACGGTTCGGCCCCCGATCTGGGCGTCAACGCCGCCGAATACGCCGTGCGCTATGTGAGCCGGTTGATGGCCCTGCGCGAGGGCCTCGTCGCCCGCACGCCTGCGAACAGCCGCTTTGACCCGCCCCATACCACCATCAACATCGGCCGCATTTCGGGAGGCGTTGCCCATAACGTGATCGTCGGCAAGGCCGAGGTCGATTGGGAAATGCGCCCGGTGCAGGTTTCCGACGCCGACTTCGTCAAATCCGAGATCGGCCGCTATTGCGAGGAAGAGCTTCTCCCCGCCATGCGCCGCGTCCATCCCGCCGCCGCGATCAGCACCACCGCAATCGGCGAGGTGGCGGGGCTAGAGCCGATGGAGCACAACGCCGCCCGCGATCTTGTGGCTGAACTCACCGGCATCAACAGCGCCGAAACCGTGCCCTTCGGGACAGAGGCCGGCCTCTTTCAGGCGCTGGGCAGTCATGTCGTCGTCTGTGGCCCCGGTTCGATCCGTCAGGCGCACAAGCCCGACGAATTCCTCGCCCGCGACCAGCTCGCGCTCTGCTGCGATATGCTGGAAAAGCTGGGCGACCGCCTTTGCCGCTAGCGCCCGTGGCTCCGGTCATAGGCGTTGACCGGCGGCACCTCGTGGGTGAAGGCGGGGTTGTGGAACACCTCGATCAGCAGCGGATGGCAGGCCGCCTTGTCCGAGGTATGCTCGTCCCCGCAATCGCCGCCGGGGCAGGCCGACAGGCCAACGATCAGGTCGATCTCGGCCATGAATTCAAGGTAATCTCCTGGCCGCACGGGGCTCGCCTTCATGAAATACTGATGTGTGTCGGCGGTGAATCCCGTGCACATGAAGACGTTGAGCACGTCATGCACCAAAGGCTCGGCCTCTGTCAGCGACATCCCCGTATGATCGGCCAAGGCCCGCGTCAGGTTGGAATGGCAGCAATAGTGATAATCGCTGCCCGACAACAGCCGCCCCGTATAGGGATCGCAGCGCGTGCCGATCACATCATGCACCGAGCCGCCGAAGGCATCGAACCCATACCAATCGAGCGTGTCGGCGATGATCGTCGCCATCGGCCGCAGATAGGGCAGGCGCGACCAGAGCCTGTCGCCCGTGGAAAGGTGCGTGCCATGCAGGGCGCGGGTCTTGCCGGAAAAGAAATGCTCTTTCAGGTCAGTGGCGTTCCACAGGTTCAGATCGCCCACTTGCGATCCTTCTGTGCAAGTGATGCGAAAGAACCCGCCCGCTGGCACCGCGACACACCGCGCATCACGCGGCGGCACCAGAACCTCGCCGATCTTCTCCGCCCCCGCGCGGCCCACGTCGATCCCGGCAAGGTCGGGCTGGGGCAGCGTGTCGATTGGATAACAGATCGTTGGCCGGATCGCGCGGCGCGCCTCGGCGTCTTGCGGGGCGGGGGTTGCGGGGTTTTGAAGCTTCATGTCAGGGGCCTTTCCTCGTGCCTGCCTATTGGTATCCGCGAGGCGAAACAGCGCAAGGGGGCTCTGCGCGCCATTCCCCTTGCAAAATGGTGCGTTCGCGGTCATTGACCCGTTCTGAAACAGAGCCAAGATCCCCATGACCGACCTCGCCCACATCCGCAATTTCTCGATCGTTGCCCATATCGACCACGGCAAGTCCACGCTGGCCGACCGGCTGATCCAGGAAACCCAGACTGTCGCCACCCGCGACATGAAGGCCCAGCTGCTTGACAGCATGGATATCGAGCGCGAGCGCGGCATCACGATCAAGGCCAATACCGTCCGCATCGACTATGTGGCCCGCAACGGCGAAAGCTACGTTCTCAACCTGATCGACACCCCCGGCCACGTTGACTTCGCCTACGAGGTCTCCCGCTCGATGCGCGCGGTCGAGGGCTCTTTGCTCGTTGTCGACTCGACCCAAGGCGTCGAGGCCCAGACCCTCGCCAACGTCTATCAGGCGATCGACGCCGATCACGAGATCGTGCCGATCCTCAACAAGATCGACCTGCCCGCCTCGGATTGCGACCGCGTGGCCGAACAGATCGAGGATGTGATCGGCATCGACGCCTCGAACGCCATCCGCGTCTCGGCCAAGGCCGGCATCGGCATCGTCGAAACGCTTGAAGCCATCGTCCACCGCCTTCCCGCCCCCAAGGGCGACCGCAATGCGCCCCTGAGGGCCATGCTCGTCGACAGCTGGTATGACAGCTATCTCGGCGTGGTCGTCATGGTCCGCGTAATGGACGGCGTGATCCGCAAGGGCGACCGCATCAAGATGATGCAGACCGGGGCGATCTATGGCGTCGATACACTGGCCGTGCTCAAGCCGCAGATGGTCGCCATCGGCGAGCTTGGCCCCGGCGAGATCGGCGTCTTCACCGCCTCGATCAAACAGGTCCGCGATACCAAGGTGGGCGATACCATCACCCACGAAAAGAAGGGCTGCGAAAAGCCGCTGCCGGGCTTCAAGCCGTCGATCCCCGTGGTCTTCTGCGGCCTCTTTCCGGTTGACGCCAACGATTTCGACGACCTGCGCGACGCCATCGAGAAGCTCGCCCTCAACGACGCCTCCTTCACCTCCGAAATGGAGACTTCGGCGGCGCTCGGCTTCGGCTTCCGCTGCGGCTTTCTGGGGCTCTTGCACCTCGAGGTGATCCGCGACCGGCTCGAGCGCGAGTATGACATCGACCTCATCACCACCGCGCCGTCGGTCGTCTATCACCTTTACATGAAGGACGGCGAGCTGCGCGAATTGCACAACCCCGCCGATATGCCCGACCTCACCTATGTCAGCCACATCGAAGAGCCGCGCATCAAGGCGACGATCCTCGTCCCCGACGACTACCTCGGCGATGTGCTCAAGCTCTGCCAGGATCGCCGCGGCATCCAGCTTGATCTGACCTACGCCGGCTCCCGCGCGATGGTGGTCTATGACCTGCCTCTCAACGAGGTGGTGTTCGATTTCTACGACCGCCTGAAATCCGTGACCAAGGGCTATGCCAGCTTTGATTACCAGCTGGTCGGCTACCGCGAGGATGCGCTCGTGAAAATGTCGATCCTCGTGAATGACGAGCCGGTCGATGCGCTGTCGATGATGGTCCACCGCGACCGTGCCGAGCTTCGCGGCCGCGCGATGGTCGAGAAACTGAAAGACCTGATCCCCCGCCACATGTTCAAGATCCCGATTCAGGCGGCGATCGGCGGCAAGGTCATTGCCCGCGAGACCCTCTCGGCGCTGCGCAAGGACGTGACGGCGAAATGCTATGGCGGCGACGCCACGCGGAAACGCAAGCTTCTGGACAAGCAGAAAGCCGGCAAGAAGAAGATGCGCCAGTTCGGCAAGGTCGAGATCCCTCAAGAAGCGTTTATCTCGGCGTTGAAGATGGATAGTTGACGGTAGGGGGGGGTTAACCCCGCCCTACATTCAAATTCGTATCCTTCCGAAACCGTTCATCCCGGTGGATCGAAGAAAAAGGCCAGTCCTCAGGCCGTCCGACAAGCCCGTGTTTGACAGGATTGAACCAGCAATACAGAAGATGCGCGTCGAAATCTGCCTGATCCCGGATATGATGCTCCCAAAAGCGCCGCTGCCAAATGCCGACCTCGCCCTTGGCGACCCGTAGGCCGGGGCTCGCCCCGGCATATCTCCCCGAGGCGACGACAGGCAGGCACGGCGGCGGGGCGAACCCCGCCCTACGAACCGACATCGAAAACCGCGCCTTGATCGCTCCCCAGCGCGCGGAATAGTCGCTGTCTCCTTCGGGCAATGTCCAAACGCAATGCAGGTGGTCCGGCAGAACGACCCAAGCCTCGATCGCAAACGGTCGCGCTGCCTTCGTCTGCCGAACCGCGTTGCGCAAGAGCCCAATCTGCTCGGTCAACAACGATGTTCCCCGATGCGCCAGATTGACCGTGAAGAAAATCGTGGCGCCCGGTGCTCTAGGTCTGAGATACGTCGACATACCCCAGCTAGGTCCAAGGATAGTTAACGGCTCGTTACCTCACCCCACCACCTCTTCCTGAACACCTTCCGCGCCCACCCCGGCCGTTCCTCGATCAGCTCGCCCCCGTCCACCGGCTCCAATCCCCCCCTCGCGCAAGATCCGCCGTTCGTCGGCGCGGTTGAGTTGCAGGGTCTGCAGCTGCAGCGCCCGCTGGCCTAGCAGCCTGCCTCGTCCCAGAAGAGGCGCTCGGTCTCGCGGATGGTGCCGAACATGTTCAGGATCGTGCCAAGGCCAAAGCGTTCCTGATCGCCGATGGCCAAGACGTATTTGCCGGAATTGGCGGTGTTATAGACCCTGACATAATAGGTTCCGGCCGGATAAACTGTTGTCGAGGCAAAGTTTTCTCCAATTTCGGGGCCGACCCAGTACCACTGTTTGCCGAATTCCTCGAACCACGGCCACCACTTGAAATCGCTCCCGTCGCGGCCATCGATCCGCTTCATGTCGGCATCCAGAACGTCATAGCTGAAGGTCTGGGGCAGGGGGCATTCACCCACCTTGGCGGCGGTCAATCCGACATAGAAATCAAAGGGTTGGTCTTCCTCGATCTTGTAATAATCCGCGTCGCCATCAAGGATCGCATAGATCGCCTTGGAATGCTCGGCATTGTCGATGACATAGGGCGCCTCGGCCGTCTTGGCCTCGGTGGAAAGCACCGGGGCATGGGCCGCAACCTGTTGGGCAGCAAGGATAATTGCGAGGGCGAGGGCATGTTTCATGGCGGTCTCCTGTCGGGGTCTGACAGATATACGCCGCACAAACCGCGCTGGATCACCTACGGAAACCCGCCACCGGTGCGTTGAAGCTCACACTCACGTTCGGAGACGCAAATGCCCTGTTCCCGCCTCGGCCTCGCCGGCACCTACCTCATCTTGATCACGGGCGTCGTGCTTGCGACCCTGCTCACCGCGCAGGGCGTCAACCTGTTCTAAAGCTTGAGAAAAGCCCTAACGGCAGCTTCGAACTCGCGCGGCTTTTCGGCGTGAAGCCAGTGGCCCGCGCCGGGGATCTTGGCGAAACGCGCCTTGGGAAAGAGCGCCTTGATCCTGTCGCGGTGCTCGGGCGTCACATAATTCGAAAGCGCCCCCGACAGGAACAGGACCGGGCCGCCAAAGCGCCCGCTCACCTCGGGGAACGACAGGATCGAGCCCATGTTCCCCTCGAGCGCGTCGAAATTGAGCTTCCAGCGCTTCTCTTTCATATCAAGGCTTTGCATGAAGAAGTCGGCAAGCCCCGGTTCGAGCCCCTGAAGCTGCGCGGCCGCGTCGGCGCGGCTTGTGACCCGCGAGAGATCGACCCGCCGCATCGCGTCAATATTGTGCTGCTGGCTGTGCCCGTAGGCCACCGGCGCGATGTCGGCCACGATCAGCTTGCCCACCCGCTCGGGATGCCGCAGCGCCAACACCATCGCCGCCTTGCCCCCCATCGAATGGCCAAGCACATCGGCCCGATCCGGGATCGCCTGCGCCAGATCGTCGGCCAGATCCTCATAGGCGTGGCTGTCGTGCCAGAAGCTCGAGCCGTGGTTGCGCATATCGACGGCGATCACCTGACGTTCATCCGACAGCCGCTTGGCAATCACGCCCCAGTTGCGGCCCGAGCCGAACAGGCCGTGGGCGATCACAAGGGGCGGTTTGGCGGTTGGTTCACCGTGGATAATCGTGTTCAACATGCATCGACCCTAAGCAATTGCAGCGCAAAAAGACCAGAGGGATTGAGCGCGAATGCGCCCCCGCGCTAGAGGGGCGGCATGAGCCCGAACGAACTTCAAGACCTGATCGAAGCGGTCGCCCGACTGGCCCGGCGCAAGTTGGGCGTCGGTGGGCGGACGGCCGAGGTATCGCTGACGCGCGCGGCGCGGGTGATGCCCCATGATCTGAGGTCGGATCTGCGGTTTCTGGCGGGGGCTGCGCCGCTGGCGCTCTCGCCAAAGCTTGCGCCGATGGTCGATCCGCGCCGCGCCGAAAGGGCCGCTGCCGCGGTTACAGCCCATCTGCGCGGGCTTGATCCCCGGCGCGAACGCTCTGCCGCAGTCTTGCGCTGGGCCGGTTGGGCCACGCTCTATGGATTATTGGCGGTTGGCGGCGTTGCCTTGGTCGCGCTCGGCCGCGGGCTCGTCTGATCGGGGCTTGACCACCACTGTCACGGTGATGAAGGCGACGTAAAGAAGCAGATACCAGCTTCCCATCTTCGACAGGCTCGCGAAGGAGGACAGGTGCTTGCCCGCATAGACCCATGTGCCGGTGAGCGTGCCGATATTCTCGGCCAGCCAGAGGAAAAAGCTCGACAGCGCCGCCGCCAGCACAAGGTTCATCCGGTGCCTGCGGCCAACGGTATAGCCGATCGTCGTGTGTCCATAGACAGCGACGGTTGCGGCAATCAAGACAAGCCGCAGATCCCAGATGAAATGATGGGTGTAGAAGTTGGCATAAATGCCAAGCGCCAGAAGAACGGTCAGCCCATGGGGCGGATAGGGCGAGAAGCCCATCTCGAACAGGCGGATCACGCGGGCTATGAAACTGCCGACCGAGGCATACATGAAGCCGGAGAAGAGCGGCACATCGAGCAGCTTGAACAGCGCGGGCTCGGGATAGGTCCAGCTTCCCGCGGAGACCTTGAACCATTCCATTGCCGTTCCGGTCAGATGGAAAAGCACGATGACCTTGGCCTCGTCGAGCGTTTCAAACCGGAAGGCAAGGAACACCGCCTGCACCACGAGTGCGAAGGCCAGCAGCGCGTCATACCGCGCGATAGGCCAATCGGCCTGCCACAGCGCCCTGGAGGCAATGATCGCGCCCAGCATCAGTCCGCCGAACAGGCTCGCCCAACCCATCTTGAGGCCGAACATGATGAACTCGGTGAGGCGGTCGGGCAACCGCGCCCGCATCCAGCGGCCAAGACGTTTCTCAAGGGGGCGGGTCTGAAGCATGACCCAGACAAGCACAGGCCGCCGATGTTGCCAACGGCGGCCCGCACGAAACTTTCGAAGTTCGATCAGAGGTCCGGGTAAAGCGGGAAACGCTCGCACATTGCCTCGACGCCGGCCTTGACGCGGGCCTCGACCTCGGCGTTGCCATCGGCGCCATTGGCGGCAAGGCCGTCGACGACCTCGACGATCCAGTCGGCGATCTGGCGGAACTCGGCTTCGCCAAAGCCGCGGGTCGTGCCGGCAGGCGTGCCGAGGCGGACGCCCGAGGTCACGGTCGGCTTTTCGGGATCGAACGGGATGCCGTTCTTGTTGCAGGTGATATGAGCGCGTCCCAGCGCCTTTTCGGTCTCGTTGCCCTTCACGCCTTTGGGGCGCAGGTCGACGAGCATCACATGGCTGTCGGTGCCGCCGGTGACGATATCGAGCCCGCCTTTCATCAACTGGTCGGCCAGCGCCTTGGCGTTTGCGACAACCGCCTCCTGATAGGCGCGGAATTCGGGCCGCAGAGCCTCGCCGAAGGCGACGGCCTTGGCGGCGATGACGTGCATCAGGGGGCCGCCCTGAATGCCGGGGAAGATCGCCGAGTTGACCTTCTTGGCGATGTCTTCGTCATTTGTGAAGATCGCGCCACCGCGCGGGCCGCGCAATGTCTTGTGGGTGGTGGTGGTGGCAACATGGGCGTGCGGGAAGGGCGAGGGATAGATCCCCGCCGCGACGAGGCCGGCAAAATGCGCCATGTCGACCATCAAAAGGGCGCCAACGCTGTCGGCGATCTCGCGCATCCGGGCGAAATCGATGATCCGCGGAATGGCCGAGCCGCCTGCGATGAGGAGTTTGGGGCTATGCTCTTTGGCAAGCGCGGCGATCTGGTCATAGTCGATCTGGCTGTCCTGCTTGCGCACGCCATACTGGACCGCGTTGAACCATTTGCCCGACTGGTTCGGCCTGGCGCCGTGGGTCAGGTGGCCGCCAGCATCAAGGCTCATGCCGAGGATGGTGTCGCCCGGCTGAAGCAGGGCCTGAAAGACGCCCTGGTTGGCCTGGCTTCCCGAGTTGGGCTGAACGTTGGCATAGGTGCAGCCAAACATCTTGCAGGCGCGTTCGATGGCGAGGTTTTCAGCCACATCGACGAATTCGCAGCCACCATAGTAGCGTTTGCCCGGATAGCCCTCGGCGTATTTGTTGGTCATCACCGAGCCCTGCGCTTCCATCACAGCAGCGGAGACGATGTTTTCCGAGGCGATCAGTTCGATCTCGTGGCGCTGACGACCAAGCTCGCCGCGAATGGCGGCGCTGATCTCGGGATCGCGGGTCGCAAGGCTTTCGGTGAAAAAGCCGGAATCGCGGGTCTTGGCGGTCATGTTCTCAAATCCTGTTGGCGAGAGGGGTGTGGCGGATGAATAGGGCCAAGTTTCCTATAGGAAAACCCTCAAAGCGACAGGTTTTCACGGGTTGCCGCCATTCGTCGCACCCTTTCGGCGGCTTGCGTTTCCTTTCGGCACGGGTCAACACTTTTGGAAACGAGGAACGCCATGCACG